>NZ_JBNDIN010000010.1:0-189034 GCF_050434425.1 Serratia sp. 2723 | reverse complement strand
TCACTCTTCAAGACTTGATATTTTTTTGCTACCGAAGTAGCTGGATATCGTCTTGTGAGTGCCCACACAGATTGTCTGATAAATTGTTAAAGAGCAGTGAGTTACGCGCTTTCGCTTGCTAACTCGAGGTGGCGTATATTACGCTTTCCTCTTGCAGAGTCAACCTTAATTTCAGGTTTTTTCTCTGTCGAACTTCGGAGACTCTGTGAAGTTGTTCACATGTTCCGTGTCGATGGAGGCGCATTATAGGGATCCCATTTTTTTCCACAACCCCTTTTTAGATCTTTTCTTACCGACTGCGCACTTTTCCGCCCTTTCGCACGGATCTTGCCCGATCAAGGCCATTTTACCGACGATCCCCCGTGTTGACTGGTTGTAATTCCACCGTCAAAGTCTAGTATTGCCGGTAATAAGATCCTTATACGAGGCAATCCCATGTCCAATTCAGTGCGTCCTTATCTTCATTACTCCCCTCAAATTGGCCAACGCGTCATGATCGATCCTTCCAGCGTAGTGATCGGCAACGTTGATCTGGCTGATGACGTCAGCGTTTGGCCCTTGGTTGCCATCCGCGGCGATGTCAACGCGGTAAAGATCGGCGCACGCAGTAATATCCAGGACGGCAGCATTCTGCATGTCACCCATCAATCCGATTATAATCCGGCGGGTTACCCTTTACTGATCGGCGAAGATGTCACCGTTGGGCATAAAACCATGCTGCATGGCTGTACCATCGGTAATCGCGTTTTGGTGGGAATGGGCTCCATTCTGCTCGACGGTGCCGTAATAGAAGATGATGTGATGATTGGTGCAGGTAGCCTGGTAGCACCCGGCAAGCATCTGGAAAGTGGCTACTTATATGTAGGCAGCCCTGCGCGCCGGGTTAGAGCCTTGACTCCGGCAGAACTGGAAGGGTTACGCTATTCGGCCAATAACTATGTACGTTGGAAAGACGAATACCTCAGTGAAGATATCTGACTGCCCCGCCCTGCTTGCCAGAGCGGGGCAACCATCACACGGCCATTTCCTGACGTAATTGCTGCAATACCGGTTCAATCTCCGGCATCACACCATGCCATAAAAAGAAAGCATGGGCAGCCTGCCCCACCAGCATGCCTAAACCGTCCGCATAATGTTGCGCCCCCAACTGCTGCGCCCAAGCCAGGAATGGGGTGCCGCCCTGTTGGTAGAACATGTCATAGCACCGTGTCGTGCTGTGGATAATGCTGTCAGGCAGTGCAGGGATCTCCCCCTTGAATCCTGAAGCTGTCGCGTTGATCACTAAATCAAAATGCTGTTGATCCAGCCGATCCAGCGGCAAGGCGGCGATCTCCCCCAGATGGCGGAACGCCGCAGCCAACTCCTCAGCGCGGCTGAAGGTGCGGTTAGTCAACACCACTTCACAGCCAAAAGAGAGCAGCGGCAGGATCACACCACGCGCTGCCCCACCCGCCCCAACCAGCAACACGCGGTCATCTGGCCGAATCAACTGCTGGCGTTCAAGATCAGACAGCAAACCGATACCGTCAGTGTTATCCCCCAGCAGCTTTCCATCGGGCAATACCTTTAGCGTATTCACCGCACCGGCCATTGCCGCCCTTTCGCTAAGTTCGCTTGCTGCCTCATAGGCACATTCTTTAAAAGGGACGGTGACGTTGGCCCCTTGGCCACCAGCAGCAATAAACCGTTGCAAGGTAGGTACAAAACCGTCCAACGGAGCCAGCACAGTGCCGTAGGGGTGTTCGATCCCGGTCTGTTGCGCAAACAGCGCGTGGATACGGGGGGACTTGCTGTGAGCAATCGGGTTACCGAATACCGCGAACTTCTCCATAGATCTAGCCTCTAGCCCTGACGGATCTGCTCACCAGTCAAAGCATCTCTGATTTCAGAAGGGTTTAACCGGCCGCCCACGTTACCTACCAGCACCGGGAAAGCGTCACCAAACTGCTGCTGCACTTCAGCCACGGTGCGGCACGGCTCCTCACCGCTTAAGTTGGCACTGGTTGACACCAGCGGCTTGCCGAACTGGCGGCACAGCTGTTGCACCAAAGGGTGATCGCTAACGCGCACGGCCAACGAACTAAAACGACCGGTCAGCAAGGCTGGCGTTTGCGGTTTTGCCGGGATCACCCAGGTTACCGGGCCAGGCCAACTGGCAAAAATCGCGGCACGCTGCTGCTCATTCAATGCGCCATCATCAATATAAGGCGCAAGCTGGGCATAATCAGCAGCAATCAGGATCAGGCCTTTTTCCCACGGGCGTTGTTTCAAGGCCAACAGCTGTTTGACGGCCTGTTCGCTATCTGGGTCACACCCCAGACCGAATACCGCTTCTGTTGGATAGGCAATCACCTGCTGGTTTTCCAGCGCCGCGATAATAGGCGCGAATGCGGAAGTTTGTTCTGGGTTCATAGCTTGATTATTCTGAGATAACGACGGGTTTTCCGCACAGTTTACTGGCGCAGCAAAGCGTTGGGCCTTTTGCCATGCGCTTTTCCATCAGTAATGGATAGTGGCAGTAAGCACACTCACCGGCGACGGGTTTAAAATTGAGTACAAACTGACATTCCGGATAGCGATCGCAGGAATGAAACACCTTGCCATAGCGAGATTTGCGCTGCAGCAGTTGGCCTTGGCCACACTGAGGGCAGGCGATGCTGGTTTCATCCGGTTTGTCGATCACTTCGGTATGATCGCAGTCTGGATAGTGGCTGCAACCGATAAACATGCCATAGCGCCCCTGGCGCAACACCAGCGTTGCCTGGCATTTCGGGCATTGCTGGCCCTCCAGCACTTTGACAATATGGCCATCGGCCTGCGCTTTCAAAGGCCGGATATACTCGCACTGCGGATATTGAGAACAGCCGAGGAAGGGGCCGTGGCGACCACTGCGGATCACCAACTCGGCCCCGCATTCCGGACAGGGTTCATTTTGCCTCGCGGCAAAAATCGCTGGTTTTGTCATAACGTCTTCTATGCCCGTTACCTACTCAGTGCAGGTAACCTTCGTTTACTTCAAATAACAGTTCTTCCATCTGCTGATAGGCGCTCTCATATCCGGGGATATTGAACAACACCATCAGCACTACCCATTTCAGATCTTCGAGATCAAATTCCGTATTATCCAAAGCCATAACACGATCGATAACCATTTCACGGGTTTCGAGGTTCAATACCTGGATCTGTTCTAGGAACAGGAGAAAACCACGGCAACCGGCATCTAAACGCACGCTCTCTTCTTCGGTGTAGATCCGCATCGCCAGCGGATCGGCATCCATAAAATAAGGGGCATTCTCGCCTTCCTGGAGGTCTGCAAGCTTTTCGAGCCAATTCAACGCGTTGAAGATATCATCACGATCGAATCCCGCTTCGGTAAGATCGTCGGTCAAGGTATCCTGATCAACGTGCATCTCTGGCTCATTGTGGATATAGGTTTCAAACAAATACATGAGTACGTCGAACATGGCATGCCCTCCTTATTCGGACATAGCCGCCGGGTACAGCTGCGATCCAACCTGCTAACTCCAGATCGAGTAATTTGATTACCACCTCTGGCACAGGTTGGCCGGCACGTTCAGCGACGACGTCAACAGGTGTCACCTCATCTCCTACGTTAGCCAACACATCGGCAAATGGCAATTCAACTTCGGCCTCTGATGCAGAAATAGTTGTATTTTCGTTCACGGACAGCCATTGCAACCCACTTCCCAGCTGTTCTGCGATATCTTTTGGACCGGTGACCAGGCTGGCCCCCTGCTGGATCAGCCAATGAGTCCCCTCACTCATCGGGTTACCCAATGCCCCCGGCAGGGCAAACACTTCGCGCCCCTGTTCCAACGCATAGCGCGCAGTGATCAGCGACCCGCTACGCAGTGAAGCCTCTATGACCACCACGCCCGCACTTAACCCACTGATAATACGGTTACGACGCGGGAAATGAGCCGCCAGCGGCAAATCGGTAGCCAGATGCTCGGAAATCACCGCTCCGCCCTGCTCAATGATTTGCTCTGCCAGCCGGCGATGGCGGCGTGGATAGATATTTGCCAGGCCGCTCCCCAACACCGCAATCGTCACTCCTTCCGCTTCCAGGGCTGCGCGGTGGCAGATACCATCAATACCAATCGCCAAACCGCTGGTGACGGCAAAACCACAATGTACCAATCCGCTGGCAAAGTAGCTGCCCCACTGCTCGCCATAGTGGCTGAACTGGCGGCTACCCACCATGGCGATTTGCGGCTGTTGCAACGCCTCTACATCGCCCTGTACCATCAGTAATAACGGTGCATCATCAATATGTGCCAAGAGTTCGGGAAACGCTGGCTCACCGTATCGCACCATCTGATTGCCCGGCAGCTCCAACCACTTGAGCGTTGCCTTGAGATACTGCCCATGTCCCCGCCGAAACTGTTTTTGCTGCTGGTCATTGAGCCCCAAGCACTTAAGCAACGGGTAAGGATCGCCGCCTTCGGCAATCAGGCGATCGATAATCTGGCTGGCCTGCGGTGCGTCGATCTTTGTCACCGCATGCATACGTAGAGCGATTTCTTCTGACCGCATGGAGCATTCCCTCGCTGCAATTAGGGGATTACCAATTCGTGCAATTGGTCTGGGATGCTGTCAATCAGGCCAAGAAATGTCTAGAATAGAAGCTAATCACTGTTCATCACTCGGATACAGATCTTAAGATATATGTCAGTCTTGCAGGTATTACATTTCCCAGACGAGCGGCTACGCAAAATTGCGGCCCCGGTAAAAGAAGTCAATGCAGATGTCCAGCGCATCGTGGATGATATGTTTGAAACCATGTACGCAGAGGAAGGCATTGGCCTGGCTGCGACACAGGTCGATATTCATCAGCGCATTATCGTCATCGACGTTTCTGAAAACCGCGATCAACGCCTGGTGTTGATCAACCCGGAACTGCTGGAAAAAAGCGGTGAAACCGGTATCGAAGAAGGCTGCCTTTCCATCCCTGAGCAACGCGCCCTGGTGCCACGCGCAGAGAAAGTGAAGATCCGCGCCCTCAATCGTGAAGGACAACCTTTTGAGCTTGAGGCCGATGACCTGCTGGCAATCTGTATCCAGCACGAAATGGATCATCTGGTTGGCAAACTGTTTGTCGATTACCTGTCGCCGTTGAAACGCCAACGTATCCGTCAGAAACTGGAAAAAATGGCCAAGCTTGAAGCTCGCGCCTAACCGATCAGGAAATCAACGTGTCTGACTCTTTACGGATTATTTTTGCCGGAACCCCAGACTTTGCAGCGCGTCACCTAGACGCGCTGTTGTCATCTGGGCATCAGGTGGTCGGCGTCTTCACCCAACCCGATCGCCCCGCAGGCCGCGGTAACAAACTGACGCCAAGCCCGGTCAAGGTGCTGGCCGAACAGCATCAAATCCCCGTTTTCCAGCCTAAGTCACTGCGCCCGCAAGAGGATCAGCACCTGGTTGCCGATCTGAATGCGGACGTGATGGTGGTGGTAGCCTATGGCCTGATCCTGCCGAAAGCCGTGCTGGATATGCCACGCCTGGGTTGCATCAACGTTCATGGCTCTCTGCTGCCACGCTGGCGCGGTGCGGCACCTATTCAGCGCGCATTGTGGGCTGGTGATAGCGAAACTGGCGTAACCATCATGCAAATGGACGTGGGTCTCGATACCGGCGACATGATGCACAAGATCGCTTGTCCGATCGAAGCTACAGATACCAGCGCCAGCCTGTACAACAAACTGGCAGAGCTGGGGCCACAAGGGCTGCTGATCACTTTGCAGCAATTGGCGGCGGGTACGGTGCAGCGCGAAGTTCAAGACGAAGCGCTGGTCACCTACGCAGAAAAGCTGAGCAAAGAAGAGGCACGCCTGGACTGGAGCCTTTCCGCCGAACAGCTGGAGCGCTGTATTCGCGCTTTCAATCCCTGGCCAATCAGCTATTTCACCATCGACGATCAACCGGTGAAAGTCTGGCAGGCAAGCGTGCTGGCGGATGCCGCCAACGCAGAACCGGGTACTATCGTGCACGCCGACAAGCACGGCATTCAGGTTGCCACCGCGCAAGGTATTCTCAACCTCACGCAGCTCCAGCCTGCCGGTAAAAAACCGATGTCGGCACAAGATTTACTGAATTCTCGCCGCGAATGGTTCACGCCGGGCAACCGGTTATAAGCCACTCCCACTGCCCGGCTATTGTTGCCGGGCTGTTCGTTTCTTAATGCCGACCGTAATCCGCCTTAGCCTATGAAAAACAATTACAATCTCCGAAGCATTGCTGCCAAGGCCATCGGCCAGGTACTGGATCAGGGGCAGTCGCTCAGCACCATTTTGCCCACATTACAAAAAAACATTTCTGACAAAGATCGTGGGCTATTGCAGGAACTCTGCTTTGGTACGCTGCGGGTGCTGCCGCAGCTCGAATGGTGCATCCAGCAGTTGATGGCAAAGCCCATGACCGGCAAACAGCGGCCACTGCACTATTTGCTGATGGTTGGCCTGTATCAGTTGCTGTATACCCGTATTCCACCGCACGCGGTGTTAGCCGAAACGGTTGAAGGCGCGGTCGCCTTGAAGCGCCCACAGCTGAAAGGATTGATTAACGGCGTACTGCGCCAGTTCCAGCGCCAGCAAGAAGAACTGCTGGCGCGTGCAGCCAATAACGAAAGCCGCTATCTGCACCCTAGCTGGTTGCTTAAACGCATCAAACTGGCTTACCCAACGCAGTGGGAGCAGATCGTTGATGCCAATAATCAGAAGCCGCCAATGTGGCTGCGCGTCAATCGTCTTCACCACACCCGTGAAAAGTATCTGCAACTGATGCAGCAGGCCGGTATTACTGCCGAGCCTCATGCGGAGTATAGCGACGCAGTTCGCTTGCTGGCTCCGTGCCCAGTAACGGACTTGCCCGGTTTCTCCGAGGGCTGGGTAACTGTACAAGACGCTTCTGCTCAAGGTTGCGTTGATCTGCTGGATCCGCAAGACGGTGAACAGATCCTCGATCTTTGTGCAGCCCCCGGCGGCAAAACGACCCATATTCTGGAGGCCGCTCCCAAAGCTCACGTGCTGGCCGTGGATATCGACGAACAGCGCTTAAGCCGGGTGAAAGAAAACCTGCAGCGCCTGCAGCAACATGCAGAAGTTCGCCAGGGTGATGGCCGTACTCCGCACGAGTGGTGCGGTGACCAACAGTTCGACCGTATCCTGTTGGATGCCCCTTGCTCCGCCACCGGTGTTATTCGCCGCCACCCGGATATCAAATGGCTACGTCGTGACAGCGATATCGCCGAACTGGCCGCTTTACAGAGTGAAATTCTGGAAGCTATCTGGCCACGCCTGAAACCCGGCGGCGTAATGGTCTATGCAACCTGCTCTATTCTGCCGCAGGAAAATAGCGAACAGATAGCTGCGTTCCTGCAACGTCACGGCGAGGCCAAGCTGGTTGAAACCGGCGACACGCAATCACCAGGTAAACAGAATCTGCCTCATCCTGAGGATGGCGATGGTTTCTTTTACGCTAAGCTGATTAAAATATAACTGTTCAGGGAGCGCCTGCGGGCGTTCTCACCTTTCGGCCACGGCCGTCGCAGATCGAGCAGAGAAATCGATGAAAATAATTATTCTTGGCGCAGGGCAAGTTGGCGGAACACTGGCTGAAAACCTGGTGGGTGAAAATAACGATATCACCGTGGTCGATACCGACACCGGGCGCCTACGCCAGTTGCAAGACAAGTTTGACCTGCGCGTCGTCCAGGGGCACGGTTCCCATCCACGCGTATTACGCGAAGCCGGTGCCGAAGATGCCGATATGCTGGTTGCCGTCACCAACTCTGACGAAACCAATATGATCGCCTGTCAGATCGCTTACACGCTGTTTAACACCCCGAATCGTATTGCACGGATCCGGGCGCCGGATTATATCCGTGAGTCCGAGAAGCTATTTCATCCGGAGGCAGTACCCATCGACCACCTGATCTCACCGGAGCAGTTGGTTATCGATTACATCTACAAGCTGATCGAATACCCTGGCGCCTTGCAAGTGGTGAACTTTGCCGACGGCAAGGTCAGCATCGCCGCTGTGAAAGCCTATTATGGCGGCCCATTGGTGGGGAATGCTCTGTCTGCCATGCGTGAGCATATGCCACATATCGATACCCGCGTGGCGGCGATTTTCCGCCATGACCGCCCGATCCGCCCACAAGGCTCTACTATTATCGAAGCGGGCGATGAGGTGTTCTTCGTTGCCGCATCACAGCATATCCGCGCGGTAATGAGTGAGCTGCAAAGGCTCGAAAAACCCTATAAGCGTATCATGATCGTCGGCGGGGGTAACGTGGGGGCCGGACTGGCACATCGATTAGAAAAATCGTACAACGTGAAGCTGATTGAGAAAAACCAGCAACGTGCCGCCGAACTGGCAGAGCAACTGCACGATACCATCGTGTTTTACGGCGATGCCTCCGATCAGGAGCTGTTGGCCGAAGAGCATGTCGAACAGGTGGATGTGTTTATTGCCATCACCAACGATGACGAAGCCAATATCATGTCTGCGATGCTGGCCAAACGCATGGGAGCCAAAAAGGTGATGGTATTGATCCAG
Organism: Serratia sp. 2723; assembly: GCF_050434425.1. Taxonomy (NCBI): domain Bacteria; kingdom Pseudomonadati; phylum Pseudomonadota; class Gammaproteobacteria; order Enterobacterales; family Yersiniaceae; genus Serratia; species Serratia sp. 2723. Next base: position 180,448 of record NZ_JBNDIN010000010.1, on the reverse strand, counting down.
CGCCGTGCCTATGTCGATCTGGTCCAGGGCAGCGTGATTGATATCGCTATTTCGCCGCAGCAGGCCACCATCTCCGCGCTGCTCGGCCACGTGCGTAAAGCCGATATTGTCAGCGTCTCCTCCCTACGCCGCGGCGTTGCCGAAGCTATTGAAGCGATTGCCCATGGCGATGAAAGCACCTCTAAGGTCGTAGGCCGTATGGTCGAAGAGATTAAGCTGCCACCAGGTACCACCATTGGTGCGATTGTGCGCGGTGACGATGTGATCATTGCCAACAGCAACAGCCGGATCCAACAAGGCGATCACGTGATCATGTTTATTACCGATAAGAAATTTGTGCCAGACGTTGAGCGCCTGTTCCAACCGAGCCCATTCTTCTTATAGAGGCTTAAATCATGCGAATGATTTTTTGACATATCGGTAGCCAAGAATTAGGAAAAAATAAAAATTTTCCTATACTGATTGTGTCAAAGGGGAATTGCTTTGTTAAAATTGCGTTACTAATTTTTTGAGGGGTGTTCTGATGGGTATATTAAAAGAGTTCCGCGAATTTGCCATGCGTGGCAACGTAGTCGATCTGGCAGTGGGTGTGATCATTGGTGCGGCATTCGGTAAAATCGTTTCCTCCTTGGTTGCCGACATCATCATGCCACCTTTGGGTTTGCTGATCGGTGGCGTTGATTTTAAACAGTTCCATCTGGTATTACGTGAAGCCAAGGACAATGTCCCAGCGGTAGTGATGAACTATGGCTCCTTCCTGCAGAATATCTTTGATTTCGTGATCGTCGCTTTTGCGATCTTTATGGCCATCAAGTTAATGAACAAAATGCGCCGTAAAGAAGTTGAAGAGCCAGCCGCTCCGCCTGCTCCGACGGCTGAAGAGAAGCTGCTGACAGAAATCCGCGATCTGCTGAGTCATCAACAGCAACCCAAACTGTAACTCAGAGCTATAAAACGGGCGCCGCATGCGGCGCCCCTACGTTTTGAGCCATCTTCTGAGATGGCTTTTTTGTGGCTTAAAACCAGAAGGCCAGTGGTAAATTGTCACAGGGCAATTTACCACTGGCCTCCCAGTTACCGCCTTTTGCGTGTTTGTCTTTACGCCGGTAGCTACCTTTCCCTTTACTGTTCTTCTCTACCCGTTGGCGGAAAAGAGGATCGTGTAGTAATGCTTCAATGGCATTGTCCTGGATCTTGCCTTTGGTATGACGATATTGGGTCATAATGGTCTTCCTGTTGGTTGCTGATAATAAACGCGCCGATCATACTGCTGGCCAGATAAAAATTAAAGATCCGCTCGCAGTTAAACTGCACTTTTGGCTTTCTCTTCGCTGGCACCTTGCTCCAAAGCCTCCAGAATCGAACAATAGTTGCTGGTGTGGGCGCTACCGCAGCAGGCATCGCTGAGCCTTTTCAATGACTCGCGCATTCTGGTTAACTCGGTCAGTTTGCTTTCAACCTCATTCAGGCGCGCATCAACGATAGATTTCGACTCTTCGCAGGTGTGATGCTCTGGATCCACACGGATCGACAGCAACTCGGCGATAGTTTCCAGCGTGAAGCCCAGCTGTTTAGCATAACGGATAAAACGCAGACGTTGTAAGTCTTGATCGCTATACAGTCGATAGCCGCCTTCGGTACGAACATGGTGATCCATCATGCCTTGCTTCTCGTAAAAACGTACCGTATCTGGCGTTACGTCAGCCAGCCTGGCTAATTGCCCAATTTTGAACATCATGACTTCTCCGTGTTGCTTTTCTCACTGATAACCTGAGCATAGCGGATGTGGGGAAGGATCTTAAGCATTGCCGGGAGGGGAAAGCACGTTTGGCGAGTTACAGACGTAAAAAAACCGGGCAAGCCCGGTTTTTTTACGCTTCCACAGATTACTCTGCAGTTGCTACTTCTGCTTGAGACTCAGCACGATCAACCAGCTCGATGTATGCCATCGGCGCGTTGTCGCCTGCGCGGAAGCCACACTTCAGAATGCGAGTGTAACCACCGGCACGGCTCGCAAAACGCGGGCCTAGCTCGTTAAACAGTTTTGCCACGATCTCGTTATCACGAGTACGGGCGAATGCCAGACGACGATTAGCAACGCTGTCGGTCTTGGCAAGAGTAATCAGCGGCTCAACAACGCGACGCAGCTCTTTCGCTTTTGGCAGGGTCGTCTTGATGATCTCATGACGAACCAAAGAGCCGGCCATGTTACGGAACATAGCCTGGCGATGGCTGCTGTTACGGTTCAGTTGACGACCACTCTTACGATGGCGCATGACCTTATCCTTCTCAGTAAAACCTTAACCTGTGATCCGGTTACTCGTCAGCAATGCTAGCCGGTGGCCAATTTTCCAGGCGCATGCCCAGAGAAAGTCCACGGGAAGCCAGCACGTCTTTAATCTCAGTAAGAGATTTTTTACCCAGGTTAGGCGTTTTCAACAGCTCAACCTCGGTACGCTGTACCAGATCACCGATGTAGTGGATAGCTTCTGCCTTGAGGCAGTTAGCAGAGCGGACAGTCAATTCCAGATCGTCAACAGGGCGCAGCAGGATCGGATCGAACTCTGGTTTCTCTTCTTTCACTTCCGGCTGACGTACATCACGTAAGTCAACGAAAGCTTCCAGTTGTTCAGCCAGAATGGTTGCCGCACGGCGGATCGCCTCTTCAGGATCGATCGTGCCATTGGTTTCCATCTCGATGACCAGCTTGTCCAGGTCGGTACGCTGTTCTACACGCGCTGCTTCAACATTGTAGGCAATACGCTCTACAGGGCTATAGCAGGCGTCAACCAACAGACGACCAATCGGGCGCTCATCTTCTTCCGAATGAATTCGGGCAGAAGCCGGCACATAACCACGACCGCGCTGAACTTTGATACGCATGCTGATAGCAGCGTTCTCATCGGTCAGGTGGCAGATAACGTGCTGCGGCTTGACGATATCGACATCACCATCATGGGTAATGTCGGCAGCGGTCACAGGGCCAATGCCAGATTTATTCAGGGTAAGAATAACTTCATCTTTCCCTTGAACTCTCACCGCCAGCCCTTTCAGGTTGAGCAAGATCTCCAGGATATCTTCCTGTACGCCTTCTTTGGTGCTGTACTCATGTAGTACACCATCAATCTCAACCTCGGTCACCGCGCAACCCGGCATAGATGAAAGCAGAATACGGCGCAGTGCGTTGCCAAGAGTATGGCCAAAGCCACGCTCTAACGGCTCAAGGGTCACCTTGGCGTGCGTCGAACTGACTTGCTCGATATCTACCAGGCGCGGTTTTAGAAACTCTGTCACAGAACCCTGCATTGTGTCCTCTCTTTGAAACTCAAGCCTTACTTGGAGTAAAGCTCGACGATCAGGTGTTCGTTAATGTCGGCGGACAGATCGGTACGTTCAGGAATACGTTTGAACACACCTTCCATCTTCGCAGCATCAACTTCCAGCCAAGTCGGCTTTTCACGCTGCTCAGCCAGCTCCAGAGAAGCCTTAACACGAGACTGCTTTTTAGCTTTCTCGCGGATGCTGACTACGTCATTCGGAGATACCTGATAAGAAGCGATGTTAACAACGCGACCATTTACCATAACGGCTTTATGGCTAACCAGCTGACGTGATTCTGCACGAGTGGCACCGAAGCCCATACGGTAAACTACGTTGTCCAGACGACCTTCCAGAAGGGTCAACAGGTTTTCACCGGTGTTGCCTTTCAGGCGGGTTGCTGCTTTGTAATAGTTACGGAACTGGCGCTCCAGAACACCGTACATACGGCGAACTTTCTGCTTTTCACGTAACTGTACACCGTAGTCAGACAGACGCGGTTTACGCGCACCGTGTTGACCAGGTGGCTGTTCAATTTTGCACTTTGAATCTATCGCGCGAACGCCAGACTTCAGGAACAGGTCTGTGCCCTCGCGGCGGCTAAGCTTGAGCTTAGGACCCAAATATCTTGCCATTTTCTTTCTCCAACAATCCGAAAAGCAGGGGCGTTACACGCGACGCTTTTTCGGTGGACGACAACCGTTATGAGGAATCGGAGTCACATCGGTAATATTAGTGATGCGGAAACCAGCCGCGTTCAGAGCGCGGATAGTAGACTCACGACCAGGACCAGGTCCTTTAACCATAACTTCCAGGTTCTTGATACCGTATTCTTTAACTGCGTCAGCACAACGCTCGGCTGCAACCTGAGCTGCAAACGGAGTTGACTTACGAGAACCACGGAAACCGGAACCACCGGCTGTTGCCCAACCCAAAGCATTACCCTGACGATCGGTAATAGTCACAATGGTGTTGTTGAAAGAAGCATGGATATGAGCCACGCCGTCAGAGACTTGTTTTCTTACACGCTTACGTGTACGAACAGGTGCCTTTGCCATTATTCAATCACCCCGATTATTTCTTGATCGGTTTACGCGGACCCTTACGGGTACGTGCGTTGGTCTTAGTACGCTGACCGCGAACTGGCAGACCACGACGATGGCGTAAACCACGGTATGTACCAAGATCCATCAGACGCTTGATGCTCAGGGTAACTTCACGACGCAAATCACCTTCAACAGTGAATTTGGCAACTGCTTCACGCAGTTGTTCAATTTGCTCTTCAGACAGCTCACTGATCTTAACATTTTCAGCAATACCCGTCTCAGCACAGATAGACTGTGAACGAGTTTTGCCGATTCCGAAGATCGACGTTAACGCGATAACGGTATGTTTATGATCAGGAATGTTAATGCCTGCTATACGGGCCACTATGCACTCCTACTAATTTTTACGGCAACACCATTCTGAAAAGCCCGTTTTCAGGATACTCAAATAATGTTGCAGCTACATACAAAAGATTGGCTGGCTAATCTAGCCAGCTCAACCCAACTTTGCAAGAAAAATATGCGAGATAATCAGCCTTGACGCTGTTTATGCTTCGGCTCGGCGCTGCAAATCACACGAACGACACCGTTACGCTTAACGATTTTGCAGTTACGACATAATTTCTTGACGGAAGCACGAACTTTCATTTTTACTCTCCGTAACTTCTCAAACGCACCAGATTAGCGGTTATAGCCTTTCAGGTTTGCTTTCTTCAATGCAGACTCGTACTGACTTGACATCATCAGAGTTTGCACTTGAGCCATAAAGTCCATGATGACGACAACAACGATCAGTAGCGAGGTACCACCAAAGTAGAATGGTACTTTCATTGCATCACGCATGAACTCCGGGATCAGGCAGATGAAAGTAATGTACATCGCGCCCACCAGGGTTAAACGCGTCATCACTTTATCGATATATTTCGCCGTTTGCTCTCCCGGACGAATTCCTGGTACGAAGGCACCGGACTTCTTCAGGTTATCTGCTGTTTCACGCGGGTTGAAAACCAACGCCGTGTAGAAGAAACAGAAGAAGATGATTGCAGACGCATAGAGTAACACATAAAGCGGTTGTCCAGGCTGCAAATACAGCGAAATCGTTGTCAGCCAGTTCCAACCGGTACCGCCCCCAAACCATGATGCAATCGTGGCAGGGAACAGAATAATGCTGGAAGCGAAGATTGCCGGGATTACCCCTGCCATGTTCACTTTCAACGGTAAGTGTGTGCTCTGTGCTGCGTAAACACGACGACCCTGTTGACGTTTCGCATAGTTAACGACGATACGACGTTGACCACGTTCAATGAAAACAACGAAGAAGGTTACTGCAAACACTAATACTGCAACCAACAGCAACAAGAGGAAGTGCAGGTCGCCTTGCCGAGCTTGCTCAATAGTATGGCCAACAGCCGGCGGAAGACCCGCCACAATACCCGCGAAGATAATGATTGAGATACCGTTACCGATACCACGCTCAGTAATCTGCTCGCCCAGCCACATCAGGAACATTGTCCCGGTAACCAGACTCACAACCGCAGTAAAGTAGAACGCAAAGCCTGGGTTTAACACCAGGCCCTGCATACCAGGCATATTCGGCAGACCGGTAGCAATACCGATCGACTGGAATATGGCCAACACCAGCGTACCGTAGCGGGTGTACTGGCTAATCTTGCGACGGCCAGCCTCCCCTTCTTTCTTGATTTCCGCCAACGCTGGATGAACCACCGTCAGTAACTGGATAATGATCGAGGCCGAAATGTACGGCATGATCCCCAGAGCAAAAATAGAAGCACGGCTGAGAGCACCACCAGAGAACATGTTAAACATTTCAATGATGGTGCCTCTCTGCTGTTCGAGCAGTTTGGCAAGCACAGTGGCATCGATACCAGGAATCGGAATGAAAGAGCCAATGCGGAAAACAATCAGCGCGCCGATAACAAACAAAAGTCTGCGCTTCAGCTCACCGAGTCCGCCTTTAGCACTTTGAAAATCTAATCCTGGTTGCTTAGCCATCAGCTTACTTATTCCTCAATTTTACCGCCAGCAGCCTCGATAGCAACACGAGCGCCTTTGGTGACACGCAGACCACGCAGGGTAACCGGACGAGTGATTTCGCCAGAAAGCATAACTTTCGCGAACTCGATCTGGGTACCAACAACGTTAGCGGCTTTCAGCGTGTTCAGGTCGATTACGTCGCCTTCTACAAGAGCCAGTTCAGACAGACGAACTTCTGCCGTGATCATAGCTTTGCGAGAGGTGAAGCCGAATTTCGGCAAACGACGATATAAAGGCATCTGACCACCTTCAAACCCACGACGTACGCCACCGCCAGAACGTGAGTTCTGACCTTTGTGACCACGACCGGCGGTTTTACCCAGGCCAGAACCAATACCACGACCTACACGCTTAGGCGCATGCTTGGCACCTTCAGCCGGAGACAGAGTATTTAAACGCATCTGTTACTCCTCAACCTTAACCATGTAGGAAACCAGGTTGATCATACCGCGTACAGCAGGAGTATCCTCGCGCTCTACGGTGTGACCAATACGACGCAGACCCAGACCGAGCAGTGTAGCTTTATGCTTCGGCAGACGGCCAATGGAGCTGCGAACTTGTGTAACTTTGATAGTCTTAGCCATGGTCAATTACCCCAGAATGTCTGCAACGGATTTACCACGCTTGGCAGCGACCATTTCAGGAGACTTCATATTAGCCAAAGCGTCGATAGTTGCACGAACCACGTTGATCGGGTTGGTGGAACCATAAGCTTTAGCCAGTACGTTGTGCACCCCAGCAACTTCGAGAACGGCGCGCATTGCACCACCCGCGATGATACCGGTACCTTCATGAGCTGGCTGCATGAACACACGGGAACCCGTATGAGCACCTTTAACAGGGTGCTGCAGGGTGCCGCCGTTCAGCGCGACATTCATCATGTTGCGACGGGCTTTTTCCATCGCTTTCTGGATCGCTGCTGGAACTTCGCGTGCTTTGCCGTAGCCAAAACCAACGCGACCGTTACCATCACCAACTACTGTCAGTGCGGTAAAGCTGAAAATACGGCCACCTTTTACGGTTTTAGATACGCGGTTTACCGCGATCAGCTTTTCCTGCAGTTCGCCAGCTTGTTTTTCGATGTGAGCCATCTTAAACCTCTTCCTTAGAACTGAAGGCCAGCTTCACGGGCAGCATCTGCCAGTGCCTGGACTCGACCATGATATTGGAAACCGGAACGGTCAAAGGATACTTTCGCAATCCCTTTTTCCAACGCGCGCTCAGCCAGAGCTTTACCTACGGCTGCTGCTGCGTCTTTGTTACCGGAGTACTTCAATTGCTCAGTGATAGCTTTTTCTAAAGTAGAAGCGGCTACCAGAACTTCAGAACCATTTGGAGCAATGACCTGTGCGTAAATGTGACGCGGGGTACGATGTACCACCAGGCGGGTTGCACCCAGTTCTTTGAGCTTACGGCGTGCGCGGGTCGCACGACGGATACGAGCAGATTTCTTATCCATAGTGTTACCTTACTTCTTCTTAGCCTCTTTGGTACGCACGACTTCGTCGGCGTAACGGACACCCTTGCCTTTATAAGGCTCAGGACGGCGGTAGGCACGCAGATCTGCAGCAACCTGGCCAATAATCTGCTTATCAGCGCCTTTCAGCACGATTTCAGTTTGGCTTGGGCATTCAGCAGTAATACCTGCTGGCAGCTGGTGATCGATTGGGTGAGAGAAGCCCAGGGCTAAATTCACCACGTTGCCTTTAACAGCAGCACGATAACCAACACCTACCAGTTGAAGCTTCTTGGTGAAACCTTCGGTAACACCGACAACCATTGCGTTCAGCAGAGCGCGCGTGGTACCCGCTTGGGCCCATGCGTTAGCAAAACCTTCGCGTGGAGCGAAAGTCAGTGCGTTAGCTTCTTGCGTAACGATAACGGCGTCATGGACTGTACGAGTCAGCTCGCCGTTCTTACCCTTAACCGAAATAACCTGACCGTTGAGTTTTACCTCTACGCCGGCAGGAATGACGACGGGTGCTTTTGCAACACGAGACATTCTTTCCTCCCGAATTAAGCTACGTAGCAGATAATCTCGCCACCAAGACCAGCTTGGCGAGCTGCACGATCGGTCATAACACCTTTAGAGGTAGAAATAACAGCGATACCCAGACCGGCCATAACTTTTGGCAGTGCATCTTTTTTCTTGTAGATGCGCAGACCTGGACGACTGATACGCTGAATGCTTTCTACCACTGCCTTACCCTGGAAGTACTTCAGTACCAGTTCCAGAACAGGCTTGGTGTCGCCTTCAATTTTGAAATCTTCAATAAAACCTTCTTCCTTCAGCACGTTGGCAATTGCCACTTTCAGCTTGGAGGAAGGCATGGTGACCGCAACTTTGTTCGCGGCTTGACCGTTACGGATACGGGTCAGCATATCCGCGATCGGATCTTGCATGCTCATCTGTCTTTACTCCCGTGATTCAATTGGTAATTACCAGCTAGCCTTTTTCAAGCCTGGTACTTCACCGCGCATAGCGGCTTCACGTAGCTTGATACGGCTCAACCCGAATTTGCCCACATAACCATGTGGACGGCCAGTTTGACGGCAGCGTTTACGCTGACGAGACGGGCTGGAATCACGCGGCAGAGACTGGAGCTTGAGAACAGCATCCCAACGATCTTCGTCAGAAGAGTTCACACCAGAAATGATAGCTTTCAATTCCTCGCGTTTAGCGCGGTACTTGTCAGCCAGTTTCACGCGAACGACTTCGCGTGCTTTCATTGATTGCTTAGCCATTAGTAACCCTGCCTTACTTGCGGAACGGGAAGTTAAAAGCAGCCAACAGCGCGCGGCCTTCATCATCAGATTTCGCAGAAGTGGTAATGGTAATATCCAAACCACGTACGCGATCGACTTTGTCGTAGTCGATTTCTGGGAAGATGATTTGCTCACGCACACCCATGCTGTAGTTACCACGGCCATCGAATGACTTGGCGGACAAGCCACGGAAGTCACGGATACGTGGAACAGCAATGGAAATCAGACGCTCAAAGAACTCCCACATGCGTTCGCCACGCAGAGTTACTTTACAGCCGATCGGATAGCCCTGGCGGATTTTGAAGCCTGCAACAGATTTGCGTGCTTTGGTGATGAACGGCTTTTGACCGGAGATAGCTGCCAAGTCAGCTGCTGCATTATCCAGCAGTTTCTTGTCAGCGATCGCTTCACCAACACCCATATTCAGGGTGATCTTCTCGACCCGAGGGACTTGCATGACAGAGTTGTAATCAAACTGAGACATCAGTTGTTTGACTACCTCGTCTTTGTAGTAATCATGCAGTTTCGCCATCGTCATACTCCAAATTACTTGATAGTTTCGCTATTTGATTTGAAGAAACGGACTTTTTTGCCGTCTTCGAATCTAAAGCCTACACGGTCAGCCTTACCGGTAGCCGAGTTGAACAGCGCAATGTTGGAAACCTGAATAGCAGCTTCTTTTTCAACAATGCCACCTGGTTGGTTCAGGGCCGGGACCGGCTTCTGATGTTTCTTAACCAGGTTGATACCTTCAACAATGACCTTACCAGCAGACAGGACATTTTTTACTTTACCGCGTTTACCTTTGTCTTTCCCGGTAAGCACGATAACTTCGTCATCACGACGGATTTTCGCTGCCATGGTTCGCTCCTTAGAGTACTTCTGGTGCCAGAGAGATAATTTTCATGAACTTCTCATTACGCAGTTCACGAGTTACCGGCCCAAAAATACGCGTACCGATAGGTTGCTCGCTGTTATTGTTTAAAATAACGCATGCATTACCATCGAAGCGAATGACAGAACCGTCCGGGCGACGTACACCCTTCTTGGTGCGCACCACTACCGCCTTCAGCACATCGCCTTTCTTCACCTTACCGCGAGGAATTGCTTCCTTGATGGTAATTTTGATGACGTCGCCGATGCCTGCGTAGCGACGGTGCGAGCCACCTAGAACCTTGATACACATTACGCGACGTGCACCGGAGTTGTCGGCCACGTTCAGCATAGTCTGTTCTTGGATCATGTTAGTGCTCCGCTAATGTCAACTACAACTTTAGGATCTATTACTAGATCGTTGAAAAGCCCCATAACTGAGGGCGCAGCATTATAACACCGCTTCCAAAGTATGGGTAGAAAAAATAAACGGCTCACTTTCTGAGCCGTTTATTAAGTTAGAGCCAGCTACTCTATTACAGAATCGCTTTCTCTACAACGCGAACCAACGTCCATGACTTAGTCTTGGACAGTGGGCGGCATTCGCGGATTTCTACCACGTCGCCGATACCACATTCGTTGTTCTCGTCATGTACGTGCAGCTTAGTCGTACGCTTGATGAATTTCCCGTAGATCGGGTGCTTCACCGTACGTTCGATAGCAACAACCATGGATTTCTCCATTTTGTCACTAACAACACGACCTTGCAGAGTACGGATAATATCAGTCATTTACGCACCCGCCTTTTCAGTCAGTAAAGTCTTAACGCGTGCGACATTACGACGCACTTGTTTCAACAGGTGAGTTTGTTGCAGTTGGCCACTCGCCGCCTGCATGCGTAAGTTGAATTGCTCACGCAGCAGGTTGAGCAGCTCAGTGTTCAGCTCTTCAACACTTTTTTCACGCAGCTCTTGTGCTTTCATTACATCACCGTCTTAGTTACAAAGGTGGTTTTGATCGGCAGTTTAGCTGCTGCCAGCTTGAACGCTTCACGGGCGACTTCTTCTGGAACGCCGTCCATTTCGTACAGGACTTTGCCAGGTTGGATCAGGGCAACCCAATATTCCACGTTACCCTTACCTTTACCCATACGCACTTCAAGAGGCTTCTCGGTGATTGGTTTGTCCGGGAATACACGGATCCAGATCTTACCTTGACGCTTCACTGCACGAGTCATTGCACGACGAGCTGCTTCGATTTGACGAGCAGTCAGACGGCCACGGCCAACAGCTTTCAGACCGAAAGTGCCGAAGCTAACATCCGTACCTTGCGCCAGACCACGGTTGCGGCCCTTGTGCACCTTACGGAATTTTGTACGCTTTGGTTGTAACATCAGCGACTCTCCTTACTTGCGGCCTTTACGCTGCTGCTTTTTAGGTTGAGCAGCCGGTTCCGGTTGTTCAACTGCAGCCATACCACCCAGGATCTCACCTTTGAAGATCCATACCTTAACGCCGATTACACCATAAGTGGTGTGCGCTTCAGATGTGTTGTAATCGATATCCGCGCGCAGTGTATGCAACGGAACACGACCTTCACGGTACCATTCGGTACGCGCGATTTCAGCACCGCCAAGACGGCCGCTTACTTCAACTTTGATACCTTTAGCGCCAAGACGCATTGCGTTCTGTACAGCACGCTTCATAGCACGACGGAACATAACGCGACGTTCCAGCTGTGAAGTGATGCTATCAGCAACCAATTTTGCGTCCAGTTCCGGTTTACGGACTTCGGCGATGTTAATTTGCGCAGGAACGCCAGCGATATCCGCTACGACCTTACGCAGTTTTTCGACATCTTCACCTTTCTTGCCGATAACGATGCCAGGACGAGCGGTGTGAATAGTCACACGGATGCTCTTCGCTGGACGCTCGATAACGATGCGAGAAACGGAAGCTTTCGCCAGTTCTTTAGTCAAGAATTGGCGAACTTTAAAGTCGCTGTCCAGGTTGTCAGCGAATTCTTTGGTATTCGCATACCAAGTAGAGTTCCAAGGTTTGACAATACCCAGGCGAATACCATTAGGATGTACTTTCTGACCCATTGCTAGTCTCCAGAGTCTCAGCGATCGGACACAACCACAGTAATGTGGCTGGTGCGCTTCAGGATGCGATCTGCACGACCTTTTGCACGAGGCATAATGCGCTTCATGCTTGGGCCTTCGTCTACGAAGATTTTCGTGACTTTCAGATCATCGATGTCAGCGCCATCGTTGTGTTCTGCGTTAGCAATGGCAGACTCCAGCACTTTCTTGACCAGACCAGCAGCTTTCTTGTTGGTGTAGGCCAGAGTTTCCAGAGCTTGCGACACTTTCTTACCGCGGATCAGGTCTGCAACAAGGCGAACCTTCTGAGCAGAAGAACGAGCGTGGCGATGTTTAGCGATAGTTTCCATCTCTTCCTCCTACCTTAGCGCTTTTTAGCTTTTTTATCAGCCGCATGGCCGCGATAAGTACGAGTCGGCGCGAATTCACCCAGTTTGTGACCGACCATTTCATCGGAAACAAATACTGGTACGTGCTGACGACCATTATGGACAGCGATGGTCAAACCGATCATGTTAGGAAAGATCGTTGAACGACGGGACCAAGTGCGCAAAGGCTTCTTGTCACCGCTTTCCACCGCTTTCTCTACCTTCTTCAGCAAGTGCAGGTCAATAAAAGGACCTTTCTTGAGAGAACGTGGCATGGCTTATCCTCTAATTATTTTTTACTACGGCGACGTACGATGAACTTGTCAGTACGCTTGTTGCTACGGGTCTTCTTACCTTTGGTCTGAACGCCCCACGGAGTTACCGGGTGCTTACCAAAGTTACGACCTTCACCACCACCGTGCGGGTGATCGACTGGGTTCATCGCCGTACCGCGAACGGTAGGACGAATACCACGCCAACGTGCAGCACCTGCTTTACCCAGAACGCGAAGCATATGTTCAGCGTTACCGACTTCACCCAGGGTGGCGCGGCAATCAACTGGAACTTTACGCATTTCGCCAGAGCGCAGACGCAGAGTTACGTAGGAACCATCACGTGCGACGATCTGAACGTAGGCACCAGCAGAACGAGCCAGCTGGCCGCCTTTACCTGGTTTCATTTCTACGTTATGAACCGTTGAACCTACTGGGATGTTGCGCATAGGCAGGGTGTTACCCGCTTTGATTGCAGCATCAACACCAGATTGGATCTGGTCACCAGCTTTCAGGCCTTTCGGCGCCAGGATATAACGGCGTTCGCCGTCTTTGTACAGAACCAGCGCGATGTTCGCGGAACGGTTCGGATCGTACTCCAGACGCTCAACCACAGCAGGGATACCATCTTTGTTGCGTTTGAAGTCAACCAGACGATAATGTTGCTTGTGGCCACCACCGATATGACGGGTGGTGATACGGCCATTGTTGTTACGACCACCGCTTTTGCTCAGTTTCTCAAGCAGCGGGGCATAAGGTTTACCCTTGTGCAGCTCAGGGTTAACCACTTTAACAACGTGGCGACGACCCGGAGATGTAGGTTTACATTTAACAATTGCCATTGTTCTTACTCCTCCGACTTACTCTGCGCCGCCGATGAAGTCCAAGTTCTGGCCTTCCTTCAGGGTGACGTAAGCTTTTTTCCAGTCGCTACGACGACCAACACGCTGACCTTGACGCTTCACTTTCCCTTTAACTACCAGGGTGTTAACGTCTTCGACTTCGACTTCAAACAGTTTCTGCACTGCAGCTTTGATTTCTGCTTTGGTCGCGTCTTTGGCAACTTTGAGTACGATGGTGTTGCTTTTTTCCATCGCAGCGGATGCTTTTTCAGATACGTGCGGTGCACGCAGCACTTTCAGCAAACGTTCTTCACGGATCATGCCAGCATCTCCTCAACTTGCTTCACAGCATCAGCAGTCATAACCACTTTGTCGAAGGCGATCAGGCTAACTGGGTCGATACCTGCTACATCGCGCACGTCAACCTTGTACAGGTTGCGAGCTGCCAGGAACAGATTCTCATCCAGTTCACCGGTCACGATCAGCACATCTTCCAGGGCCATATCTTTCAGTTTCTGTGCCAGCAGCTTAGTTTTAGGCGCTTCTACAGAGAACTTCTCGACAACGATCAGACGATCTTGACGTACCAGTTCGGACAGGATGCTTTTCAGCGCGCCGCGGTACATCTTTTTGTTTACTTTCTGACTGTGGTCTTGTGGCTTCGCAGCGAAGGTTACACCACCAGAACGCCAGATCGGGCTCTTTACAGTGCCTGAACGCGCACGGCCTGTACCTTTCTGGCGCCACGGTTTTTTACCGGAACCAGTCACTTCAGCACGGGTCTTCTGAGCACGGGTACCTTGACGGGCACCTGCTGCATAAGCAACAACAACCTGGTGTACCAGCGCTTCGTTGAAATCACGACCGAAGGTAGTTTCGGAAACAGTCAGCGCGCTTTGCGCGTCTTTCAATACTAATTCCATTGCTATCCCCTTACGCCTTCACAGCTGGTTTAACGATCAGGTTGCCACCGGTTGCGCCCGGTACAGCACCCTTAACCAGCAGCAGGTTGCGCTCAGCGTCAACACGTACTACGTCCAGGCTTTGAACGGTTACACGCTCGTCACCCAGGTGGCCAGCCATTTTCTTGCCTTTGAACACTTTGCCCGGAGTCTGGTTCTGACCGATAGAACCCGGAACGCGGTGAGACAAGGAGTTACCGTGGGTTGCATCCTGAGTACGGAAGTTCCAGCGCTTTACAGTGCCAGCAAAACCTTTACCTTTGGAAGTACCGGTAACATCGACTTTTTTAACGTCAGCGAAGATTTCTACGCTGATTTCTTGACCTGCAGCGAACTCTTGACCTTCTTCAAGGCGGAATTCCCACAGACCACGGCCAGCTTCGACGCCAGCTTTAGCGAAATGACCCGCTTCCGGTTTGGTCACACGGTTAGCTTTTTTGCTACCGGTAGTGACCTGAATGGCACGGTATCCGTCGTTGTCCAGGTCTTTAACCTGAGTCACGCGGTTCGCTTCAATTTCAATCACGGTTACTGGGATAGAAACGCCATCTTCAGTGAAGATACGAGTCATGCCCACTTTTTTACCGACTAAACCAATCATTGTTTCAACCTCTCAATCGTCAATGACCTGATTAACCCAGGCTGATCTGCACGTCTACACCGGCAGCCAGATCCAGACGCATCAGAGCATCAACGGTTTTCTCAGTTGGCTCAACGATGTCAACCAGACGCTTGTGAGTGCGGATCTCGTACTGATCACGCGCGTCTTTGTTGACGTGCGGGGAGATCAGAACGGTAAAGCGCTCTTTGCGAGTTGGCAGCGGGATCGGACCACGGACTTGCGCACCAGTGCGCTTGGCAGTCTCGACGATTTCCGCAGTTGATTGATCGATCAGACGATGATCAAACGCTTTCAGGCGGATACGGATTCTTTGGTTCTGCATGAGACCAGAGCTCCAATTATTTATAAACGTAAATAATTACTCCTCACACCCATTTCGATTGATGGGGGAGTGTAATCGTCAACATATAACCCCCATATCGGGAGTATTGTTCGAAGGGCAAAACGTTCTTGCCAATCGACTGATTCGCTAAAATCAGGCTTACCAAGATTAGGTAAGCCCACGCATTATACGCAAACCAGGCCAGGTTGCAAGCCACGGATGGAAATATGCTCAGAATGAGCGGTATTTAATGAGTTTTGTCCCTCCCCCGACCCCTCCTTTAGTGATAGGGAGCCGATCGGCACTATTGGCAAGTGCAGGAGATAATCTGTAACGGGAGAATGTGGGGGCTGTTATGGCGTTAAAGCTGCTCTGTAATAGTGGAATGTAAAGGAAGAATGTCGCAGTTAAGTTATGCCTCGGACTGTCCCCTCTCCCTGTGGGAGAGGGTTAGGGTGAGGGGCATTCAGTCTTTGCGTTCCAACACTTGCGCCTGGCAATAGTTTTGGATGCCAAGCCGCTCTATCAGGCTCAGCTCAGTCTCCAACCAGTCGATATGCCCTTCCTCATCGGCCAAGACTTCTTTCATCAGATCGCGGCTGACGTAATCATGGATAGAGTCGGCATAGGCGATACCTTCCCGCAGGTTCTTGGCGCCGTCCAGCTCCAGGGCCAAATCAGACCTCAGCATCTCTTCGACATCTTCGCCGATATTCAGCTTGCCGAGATCTTGCAGGTTCGGTAACCCCTCAAGGAACAGGATACGCTCGATGTAGCGATCGGCATGTTTCATCTCATCG
This sequence comes from Serratia sp. 2723, assembly GCF_050434425.1. NCBI lineage: Bacteria > Pseudomonadati > Pseudomonadota > Gammaproteobacteria > Enterobacterales > Yersiniaceae > Serratia > Serratia sp. 2723. Next base: position 164,098 of record NZ_JBNDIN010000010.1, on the reverse strand, counting down.
ATCGACTCGTGATATTCCTTCTCATTGAGACGCATCAGGCCCCAATTTTTGAACATACGCGCGTGCAGGAAGTATTGATTGATGGCAACCAGCTCGTTACCGAGCAGCTTGTTGAGGTGAGCAATGATCTTTTTATCGCCTTTCATAGGTAAATCCTCCTGGGCAGTTCTAAAAGTGTAGAAGCTGCGGGCCAAGAGTCAAAAAATAACCCTACTCTTTATTAGGCGACTTCATGCATATGAATCAGGGTTGCGCGTTCCTCCACCATAATTTGCCTTGCCTGACGAATGCATTTACCGCAGTCAGTTCCAATCGGCACCAGCTCACGTAGTTGCTTCATGGTATGGGGATTGTGCTGACGCACCGCCTTACGGATCGCTTTGTCAGACACAGCATTACACAGACATACGTACATAGAGAGACTCACTTCTTAACCGATGCAGTAAGTCTAAATAAGAATCGTTTTTATTTCAATTAAGATTGGTAAAAAATTGTATAAAAAAAGGGCACCGAAGTGCCCTCTTTTAGTGCTTATAAATTATTCGCGATTAAGCGATAACTTTAGCAACAACGCCCGCACCTACAGTACGGCCGCCTTCACGGATTGCGAAACGCAAGCCTTGGTCCATAGCGATTGGGTGGATCAGGGTAACAACCATGTTCACGTTATCGCCTGGCATTACCATCTCTACGCCTTCTGGCAGTTCGATGGTACCGGTCACGTCAGTTGTACGGAAGTAGAACTGTGGACGGTAGCCTTTGAAGAATGGAGTATGACGACCACCTTCTTCTTTGCTCAGGATATACACTTCTGAATCGAACTGAGTGTGTGGCTTGATGGAACCTGGTTTAGCCAGTACCTGACCACGTTCGATGTCTTCACGCTTGATACCACGCAGCAGAACACCCACGTTCTCACCAGCACGGCCTTCGTCCAGCAGTTTACGGAACATTTCAACGCCAGTACAGGTAGACTTAACGGTGTCTTTGATACCAACGATTTCAACTTCTTCGCCAACTTTAACGATACCGCGCTCAACACGACCGGTAACTACGGTACCACGACCGGAGATGGAGAAGACGTCTTCGATTGGCAGCAGGAACGGCTGATCGATAGCACGCTCTGGTTCTGGGATGTAAGAATCCAGGTAACCGGCCAGCTCGATGATTTTAGCTTCCCACTCAGCTTCGCCATTCAGCGCTTGCAGCGCAGAACCACGAACAACTGGCAGGTCATCACCAGGGAAGTCATAAGCAGACAGAAGTTCACGAACTTCCATTTCTACCAGTTCCAGCAGCTCTTCATCATCAACCATGTCGCATTTGTTCATGAATACGATGATGTAAGGTACGCCAACCTGACGACCCAGCAGGATGTGCTCACGGGTCTGAGGCATAGGGCCGTCAGTCGCAGCAACAACCAGGATAGCGCCGTCCATCTGAGCAGCACCGGTGATCATGTTTTTCACGTAGTCGGCGTGCCCTGGGCAGTCAACGTGCGCGTAGTGACGAGTCGGGGTGTCATATTCAACGTGAGAAGTGTTGATGGTGATACCACGAGCTTTTTCTTCTGGCGCGTTATCGATCTGGTCGAAAGCACGTGCAGAACCACCGTAGGTTTTAGCCAGAACGGTAGTGATTGCAGCGGTCAGGGTAGTTTTACCGTGGTCAACGTGGCCGATAGTACCAACGTTAACGTGCGGTTTGGAACGTTCAAATTTTTCTTTAGACACGGCTATATTCCTTAACTCTTTTGCTCCCCCCTCATGGAGAGAGCACTGATCAATGTGTTAAACCCGAAGGCTTATTTACCACGGGCTTCAATAACGGCCTGAGCGACGTTGTTCGGCGCATCATCGTACTTCAGGAACTCCATGGAGTAAGAAGCACGGCCTTTGGTCAGAGAACGCAGTTGAGTTGCGTATCCAAACATCTCGGACAACGGAACTTCAGCGTGAATCTGAACGCCAGTAGCGTTGGATTCCTGACCTTTCAGTTGACCACGACGACGGCTAAGGTCACCGATGACGTCACCAGTGTTCTCTTCCGGCGTTTCAACTTCAACCTTCATGATAGGCTCAAGCAAAACAGGTTTCGCTTTCTTAAAACCATCTTTAAAGGCGATAGACGCGGCCAGTTTAAACGCCAATTCGGAGGAGTCAACATCGTGGAAAGAACCGAAATGCAGACGCACACCGAGGTCAACTACCGGATAACCGGCCAGTGGACCAGACTTAAGCTGCTCCTGGAGACCTTTATCAATGGCAGGGATGTATTCCGTTGGGATCACACCACCTTTAATGTCATTGATGAACTCGTAGCCTTTCGGATTTGAGCCCGGCTCCAGTGGGTACATGTCGATAACAACATGACCATACTGACCACGACCACCAGACTGCTTGGCGTGTTTACCTTCGATGTCAGTAACTTTCGCGCGAATCGCTTCACGGTAAGCAACCTGTGGTTTACCGACGTTAGCTTCAACGTTAAATTCGCGACGCATACGGTCAACCAGGATATCCAGGTGAAGTTCACCCATACCTGCGATGATGGTCTGACCTGATTCTTCGTCAGTCCATACGCGGAAGGATGGGTCTTCCTTCGCCAGACGGCCCAGAGCCAGACCCATTTTTTCCTGGTCAGCTTTGGTTTTTGGTTCTACCGCAACGGAGATTACCGGCTCAGGGAACTCCATACGTTCAAGAATGATCGGGCTAGCAGGATCACACAGCGTATCACCGGTAGTTACGTCTTTCAGACCGATAGCCGCAGCGATGTCGCCGGCACGAACTTCTTTAATCTCTTCACGCTTGTTAGCGTGCATCTGAACGATACGGCCCAGACGCTCACGCGCGGCCTTCACGGAGTTCAGAACGGTGTCACCGGAGTTAACTACGCCAGAGTACACACGGAAGAACGTCAGGTTACCCACGAATGGGTCGGTAGCGATTTTGAACGCCAGTGCAGAGAACGGCTCGGCGTCGTCAGAATGACGCACGGCCGGGGTATCTTTACCGTCGTCCAGAATACCGTTGATAGCTTCAACGTCATCTGGTGCAGGCAGGTATTCGATAACCGCATCCAGCATTGCCTGTACGCCTTTGTTTTTAAAGGCAGAACCACAGGTTACCAGAATCACTTCATTGTTCAGCACGCGCTGACGCAGAGCTTTCTTGATTTCTTCCTCGGTCAGCTCTTCGCCGCCCAGGTATTTGTCCATCAGCTCATCTGACGCTTCAGCTGCAGACTCAACCAGATTCTGGTGCCATTCAGCAGCCAGTTCCTGCATGTCAGCTGGGATCTCTTCGTATTCGAAGGTCACGCCCTGATCGGCTTCGCTCCAGTTGATGGCTTTCATTTTCACCAGGTCAACAACACCGGTGAATTTCTCTTCTGCGCCGATAGCCAGTTGCAATGGAACTGGATTCGCGCCCAGACGAGATTTGAGCTGACCAACAACTTTCAGGAAGTTAGCACCCATACGGTCCATTTTGTTAACGAACGCGATACGTGGCACTTTGTATTTGTTAGCCTGACGCCATACGGTTTCAGACTGTGGCTGAACACCACCAACAGCACAGTAAACCATTACCGCGCCATCAAGCACACGCATGGAACGTTCTACTTCGATGGTGAAGTCAACGTGCCCTGGGGTGTCGATGATGTTTACACGGTGCGGCTCAAACTGCTTGGCCATACCAGACCAGAAAGCAGTTGTCGCTGCAGAAGTAATGGTAATACCACGCTCCTGCTCCTGCTCCATCCAGTCCATGGTCGCGGTGCCTTCGTGCGTTTCACCAATTTTATGGTTTACACCGGTATAGAACAGAATACGTTCAGTGGTAGTGGTCTTACCGGCGTCAATGTGCGCACTGATACCGATGTTACGGTAGCGCGAAATGGGTGTTGTACGAGCCATTTGATTCCTCTATTGCCTTAGGCGGTTCGGTGAAACCAAGCGGGTTGGCTTCTTGAAGCGCCCACTTGGTTAGCATAACTACTGCGTGGATTACCAGCGGTAGTGGGCGAACGCCTTGTTGGCTTCTGCCATACGGTGAACGTCTTCACGCTTCTTAACAGCAGAACCTTTGTTCTCTGCTGCATCAGACAGTTCGTTCGCCAGGCGCAGAGCCATGGATTTATCACCACGTTTACGAGCGGCATCAACGATCCAACGCATTGCCAGGGCATTACGACGAACCGGACGAACTTCAACTGGTACCTGGTAAGTAGAACCACCAACGCGGCGAGACTTAACTTCTACAGTCGGGCGCACGTTGTCGAGAGCGACTTCGAAAGCTTCCAGGTGACCTTTACCAGAACGCTGAGCCAGGGTCTCCAGCGCGGTATAGACGATTGCTTCTGCAGTAGATTTCTTACCATCTACCATCAGAATGTTTACAAATTTAGCCAACAGCTCGGATCCGAACTTAGGATCTGGCAGGATTTTACGTTGGCCTATTACGCGACGACGTGGCATGGAAATACTCCGTTGAAAATTTCAGGATTGTCCAAAACTCTACGAGTTTATTTTGACATTAAAATGTTTGGCCTTACTTAACGGAGAACCATTAAGCCTTTGGCTTCTTCACGCCGTACTTGGAACGAGCTTGCTTACGGTCTTTAACGCCGGAGCAGTCAAGTGCACCACGGACGGTGTGGTAACGCACACCTGGCAAGTCTTTTACACGACCGCCACGGATCAGGATTACGGAGTGTTCCTGCAGGTTGTGGCCTTCGCCACCGATGTAAGAACTCACTTCGAAACCGTTAGTCAAACGCACACGGCAAACTTTACGCAGTGCGGAGTTTGGTTTTTTCGGGGTGGTGGTATATACGCGAGTACATACGCCACGTTTCTGCGGGCAGGCTTCCAGCGCTGGAACGTTGCTTTTAGCAGCCTTCACAGAGCGTGGTTTGCGAACCAGCTGATTAATCGTAGTCATTAAAAAAAGCTCCTGGGTTTTGCTTCGTTTTTTGCTTCGTAAACATGTGATAAATCCCCCCGTATGCACTATTGGCACAGTACGAGGACGCAGAATTTTATGGCTGACTGGTAGAGGTGTCAAGAAATATACAACATCACACGCATTACCATGCCATTTGGCTGTGGTGTTTCTCGGTTAACACAACGAAGTCAGTATAACCGATTAGCGTGATTTTGGGTGAAAAATGACCAGACAGGCCTCTGGCATCCAGATCGACCTGCAGTGCATAAAGGGATATGGAGGCATTGAGCAATAAATCAAGGCTGGCGCTACCGGCCAGGCCGGCCAGTACGCCGTCTTGCAGTAACAGCAGGGCATCACCTTCTCTGGTGAGCCTTAACAACGCAGGCAGGTCGCAACGGGTTGGGGAACGGCTGAGGGTATACAGCATCAAAATATCCTAGAAAGTCATGACCACATCGTAAGTGGCCAGTTTCTGGCGCAGAGTATCTGCAGGCAGAATTTCGGCCTTCAGCACCCAGTCGGTGACCTGTTGCAGGCCGCGCTCCTGGATAGCCATTGCGCAGAGATAGCAGTTTTCAACATCATACAGCGGCAATACGCCAAAGGTGGCGATGTAATTGCGGGCCAGGATCTTTTCGGGTTGTTGGCCCGGCAGCAGTTGCAACACGCCATCGCCGACAAAAAACACGCCGATATCCTCGCTCAGTGCCGACGTCGCCAGCACCGCATCCAGCCCTTCCCGACCAGCCGCACTGCCATGTGGCCCTTGGGTAAATACAAACGCAACTCGTTTCATCTTGCTCATTAAAACTGTACCAGGCGGTCGTTGCTCAGCGCCGCTTCTGCCAATGAACCCAAACCGCTGAGGGTAAACCCCGGCTGCAGGTTGGCAGCCGCCAACGCCAACTGTGCGGCTTCTTGTTCATCGGTCACGCCACGGCGCAAAGCTGCCGCCACACAGACGTTAAGCTCCACGCCATGTCGCTGTGCCAGATCAACCCACGCACGCACCAGATCGAATTCATCGCTGGCCGGAGAGATCAGTTGGTTGGCATTCAGCACCCCTTCGCGATAGAAAAAAACGCTGGTAATGCGGTGGCCTGCCGCCAACAGGGCCTGGGCGAACTGCCAGGCGCTGCTCGCTTGCTGAGTGCCATAAGCCGGGCCAGTGACCAACAGGCAGTAGTTAAGCATCAGCGCTCATTACCCAGCAGATCGCCACTCTTGAACTGGCGGATATACAGGTAGACGGTATGTTTGGAGATATTGAGGCGATCGGCAACCTGATTGATCGCGTCCTTGATATCAAAAATGCCTTTCTCGTACAGGTTGAGTACGATCTGGCGATTTTTGGCGTTATTGGACACATTGCGATCGGCATTCACTTCTTCGATGGTGAACTCCAACGTCTGCGCCACCAGATCGTCAACCGAGGAGGCGAAGTTGACCGAGGAGGCCACCTCCTGCGTTTCCGGCGGCATAAAGGTCTGGATGATCTGAGAAAACGGTACATCGAGGTTCATGTTGATACACAACAGGCCGATCACCCGCTGTTCGCGATTGCGGATGGCAATCGTCACCGACTTCATCAACACGCCACTTTTGGCCCGGGTGAAATAGGCTTTGGAGACGCTGCTGTCATCGCCCGCCATATCATGCAACATACGCAGTGCCAGATCGGTGATCGGCGAACCGATCTTACGCCCGGTGTGCTCACCATTGGCGATACGCACGGCGGAGCATTTCAGATCTTCCAGGGAGTGCAACACGATTTCGCAGTGCCCACCAATCAGCATCGCCAGCCCATCGACCACGGCTTCATACGACTTCAGGATTTCATGGTCCGTCTGACTAAACGGACGCTCATTCAGCAAATCAAGTTCGCTGGCTTCGCTGGATAAAAGCGAATTTGACATCGAAGATACCACCTACATAGATCGCCTGTGCCAGGGGACGCAACTAAAACGGCTCGCGCAGGAGACAATCGCTGCCGGGAGCAGTTTTAGGTACACGCCCTAAGGGGCAGGCGCATGATTCATAAGTTCAGACCCAGAGTCTAGCAAAACGGCCAGATGCTGGTCCTTACATTTGCGCGTGATATTGACGTTAAGCCCGATGCCCGGCAGGCGTCAAGCGATCAGTAGAGACAGGAAGTAAAGTTGCAGGATATTTTGCATTCTTGGTAGCGCAGAAATGAAAACCGCCGCGAAGAACATTCGCGGCGGTTGGGAAAATCTCAGACTTATTTGGCTTTAGCGTCTGCAGCAGCTTCGTCAGCCGCTTTTTCTGTTTTGTCGTCAGCCTTGGCTGCCGGTTTCACATCCAGCAGTTCAACATCAAACACCAGCGTGGAGTTGGCAGGGATCCCTGGAACGCCATTTTTACCGTAGGCCAGTGCCGGTGGGATAACCAACTTGATTTTGCCGCCTTTCTTGATGTGTTTCAGGCCTTCAGTCCAGCCTGGGATCACGCCGTCCAGACGGAATGACAATGGCTCGCCACGATCGTAGGAGCTGTCAAACATGGTGCCGTCGGTCAGGGTACCTTTGTAGTTTACCACTACGGTATCGCTGTCTTTCGGTGCTTCACCGGTACCTTCTTTCTCTACTTTGTACAGCAGACCAGATTCGGTTTTCTTCGCGCCTTTTTCTTTGGCGAAGGTTTCAGCGTATTTAACGCCTTTCGCTTCGTTTTCTTTCGCGTCCTGCTCCATCTTAGCCTGAGCGGAGGCCTTCACGCGCACTTCAAAACCTTGCAGGGTTTTTTCGATGTCGGAGTCATTCAGTTTGCTCTGCTTGGCAAACGCGTCCTTAACGGCCCCGAGCATCACATCTTTATCCAGCTTGATGCCCAGCTTGGCTTGCTCATCCAGCGAGTTTTCCATGTAGCGGCCAAGTTGAACACCCAGTGCGTAAGCGACCTGCTCATCGTCATTCTTGAACTTACCGGTGCTTGGCGCTTCTGCCGGTTTAGCCGCCGCAGCAACAGCAGGCGCGACCTCACCCGTCGTGGTAACGGTGGCTGCATCAGCAGGTTTGGCCTCATCGGCTGCCATAACTTGGGTCGCATTCAAAGCAAGAGCCATAGTGGTTGCCAGAAGCGTGACTTTAAACAAAGATTTCATCCATTTCTCCAGTGTCTGAAGCGGTGCCTCAAACCATCATTAAGTAAGTTAACCGGGCTACTATAGCTGCCTGAAACAAAACAAAACAGTCACACAGGTAACCAAATCGAGTCAAGATGTGACCCCACATTGGTGGCAAAGTTCAAGAAAAACAACTATAACATTGATAATTAAGTGTTTTAATTGAAAATCTTGTGAATTGAATTGCCCTGCTTGCGGCAATGAAAAACCGTTCGCCGAAATTGGCAAGCACAAAGCTGACCGCCACTGATAACATAGTGCCAGAATCCCGGATTTAACAGTGCCAGAGGTAACATCATGCACGAGAAAGACTATGAGAGCCTGCTACAGCGGTTGGAAGAGATGGAAAGCCGCCAGGCCTTTCAGGAAGTGACGATTGAGGAACTCAACCAAACCGTGGTGCAGCATCAGCTTGAAATGCTGAAGATACAAGAGCATCTACGCCTGCTGACCGACAAACTGCGCGCCAGCCAACCTTCAATGATCGCCTCGCAGTCGGAAGAGACTCCTCCCCCGCATTACTAAAAAAGGCCGCCGAAGCGACCTTTTGTTGCAGTTACAGCACCAGCATTAGTGGCAGCCGCAACCACCGTTGCCACCACAGCCGCCTTTCTTGCCGTGGTCATGATCGTGGTCGTGATCGTGGCCATGACCGCCGCAGCAGCCGTCACCGTGTTCGTGGTGATGATCGTGCTCACCGTGAACGTGGCCGTGAGCCAGTTCTTCTTCGGTCGCTTCACGGATCGCCACAACTTCTACGTGGAAGTTCAGGTCTTGGCCAGCCAGCATGTGGTTACCATCAACCACTACGTGGTCACCATCAACTTCGGTGATTTCAACCGGAACCGGACCCTGATCGGTATCAGCCAGGAAGCGCATGCCTACCTGCAGTTCATCAACGCCCATAAAGACGTCTTTAGGAACGCGCTGCACCAGGTTTTCATCGTAGTTGCCGTAAGCTTCGTTAGCGGCAACATGAACGTCGAAACGATCGCCCGCTTCGTGACCTTCGAGTGCTTTTTCCAGACCTGCAATCAGAGAGCCATGCCCGTGCAGATAGTCCAACGGTGCACTCACCGGAGACTCATCAACCAAAACACCGTCTTCTGTACGTACTTGGTAAGCCAGGCTGACCACCAAGTCTTTTGTTACTTTCATGATATCTCCTACCGTTGGAAACTAAATCGGTGGAGATTGTAGCGGAAATCTCCAGCGCTGTACCCTTCAGCATAAAAAATCACGGCAGATAACGCTACTCCGGATGAAAAATACCAATAACCTGTTCCTGCGGGCGAACGTGTTTTTCCACCTGTTGCTCGGTCTGGCGCTGATGATGGCCACACTTGACACACTCCACCACTTCGACCTGATCTTCACGCCAAACCGCCAGCGTATCCATAGCGTTACAGCTTGGGCAAACCGCCCCGGCGATAAATCTTTTACGTGTTGCAGACATCATTGAGCTCCAAATCATTCATATTCATCCCAGCCGTCGAACTGCCGTTTTTCTTTTTGCATTTCGCGGTGGAAAAGTTCTTCCAGCTCGCGCCGGGCTTCTTTCACGCGGGAAATCTGGGCCACGTCCCCCAGATGCGGAGGCATCAGTTCACGCAGCATGCGCATATCCAGACGGCGAAAATGCTGCTGAGCGCGATAAGCCTGATGCGGGTGCATCCCCAATTCTGTTAACGCCTTGCGCCCTAGCTCCAGGGCGCTGGAGAAGGTTTCCCGGCTAAACTGCTTCACGCCAGCCTGTAGCAACTCGTGTGCTTCCACACGCCCCCGCGCCCGCGCCAAAATGGACAGGTTGGGGAAGTGCTGCTGGCACAGATGGACGATGGCCATGGTATCTTCCGGCTCATTACAGGTAATAACGATAGATTTGGCCTTTTCCGCACCGGCTGCCCGCAGCAGCTCCAGCTCTGTGGCATCCCCGTAGTAAACCTTGTAACCGTATCGGCGCAATACGCCAACCGCACTAACATCTCGTTCAAGCACGGTGATACGCATCTTGTTAGCCATCAGTAAGCGGCCAATTACCTGCCCGAAGCGGCCGAAACCGACGATAATGACCTGCGGATCGTCATCTGCCACGTAGGGTGCTTCTTCATCCTCATCTTTGGCGTTATAGCGGCGGGCCAGAATGCGATCGATAATCTGCATCAGCAACGGCGTGGTCATCATTGAGAGCGTCACCACAACCAACAGCAAGGCCAGTTGCTCGTCGCCCAGGATATGCTGCGTCGAAGCGGCCGAGAACAGCACAAAGGCAAACTCACCGCCCTGGCTCAACACCCCGGAAAATTGCAGACGCACCGAACGCCGCAGGCCAAAGATACGCGCTAACGAGTACAACACACCGGACTTCACCGCTACCAGGATCACTACGCCAAGCAACACTTCCAGCAGATGGGTATACAACACGCCCATATTCAGCGCCATGCCTACCGAGATGAAGAACAGCCCGAGCAACAACCCCTTGAAAGGCTCAATGGCGATTTCCAGCTCATGGCGATATTCGCTCTCTGCCAGCAGCACCCCGGCGATAAAGGTCCCCAATGCCATCGACAGGCCAAGGGCATCCATAAACAGCGCGGCCCCCAGCACCACCAACAACGCGGCAGCCGTAAATATTTCGCGCACTCCAGATGAGGCGATATAACGAAATAACGGGCGTAACAGGAAGCGCCCCCCGATCAACATACCGCCGAAGGCCGCGACCTTCATGCCGATCTCTGCCCAATCGTCGCTGGTGCCTGCGCTCCCGGCCAGGATCGGGATCAACGCCAACGCCGGGATCACTGCCATATCCTGGAACAGCAGCACCGAGAAGCCTAGCTGGCCCCCCTCGTTGCGGTTCATGCCTTTTTCACGCATCAGTTGCAGCGCCATGGCCGTCGATGACATGGCCAAACCTATGCCGCCTATCACCGCCGCCTGCCAGGCAAAATGGCTGAAGTAAAGCAGCGCGCCGAGCACTGCCGCCGTGACCAATACCTGCCCGGCACCGACACCAAAGATCGAACGACGCAGCTCCCACAGCTTGGCCGGGTTCAGTTCCAGTCCGATGATAAACATCAGGAACACCACGCCCAACTCGGAGAAGTGCAGAATTTCATCCACATCCCGGATGAATCCCAAGCCCCACGGGCCGATGGCGATACCGGCGATCAGATAACCTAAAACAGCCCCGATCCCCAGGCGACGGGCAATCGGCACCGTCACCACTGCGGCAAACAGGAACAGCAGTATGGCGGTTAATAGCGTAGAACCTTCCATCAGTGCCTCCCGGTATGCGGCAACGGGTTACGCAGCCAATCCCCATAGGCGCTGGCATGGCTGCTTAATACTTCCGGTTTCTGGCGGCGCGCCCAATAAACGAGGATTGGCGTCAGCCAGTGCATATGACACATGGCCGCGGTAAGCTCAAAAGGGCGCAGAATATCCTCGATCGGATAGCGATTGTAACCGCCGGTGCGATAGGCACCTTCCGGCTCCCCGGTGGTGATCACCGAACGCCAGTATTTGCCTGCCAGCGCATTACCACCCATCCCACTGGCAAAGCCACGGGACAGCACACGGTCCAGCCACTCTTTGAGCAAGGCCGGGCAGCTATAGGTATATAAAGGGTGTTGGAAAACGATGACCTGATGGTCGCGCAGCAGCTGTTGTTCGTGATGGATATCAATAAAGAAATCCGGATAGTGCGCGTATAAATCGTGCACGGTAACATGTTCCAACTGCTGTGCCGGTTGTAACAAAACCCGGTTTGCTACCGAGTCCTGGGATTCCGGATGGGCATACAGCAGCAAAACCTTCGGCGGCTGTGACATCATTCCCCTCCAAAGCGTCGTCAGGGTGGCGGATTTCCGTTACCATGCAACGCAAAGACTAATAATAGGACGGGTCAGCGTCCTGTTAACGTAAACTCAATTCAATTTAACATACTCTGAACAAACGGCGCTTTATGATTGTTTTCTCCTCGCTACAAATCCGACGCGGTACCCGCGTCCTGTTGGACAACGCCACGGCGACGGTTAATCCAGGTCAGAAGGTCGGCCTGGTGGGTAAGAACGGCTGTGGGAAATCCACGCTGTTGGCCCTGCTGAAGGGTGAGATCGCCGCAGACGGTGGCAGCTACACCTTCCCAAACAACTGGGCGCTGGCCTGGGTGAATCAGGAAACGCCGGCACTGGACGTGCCCGCCATTGAGTATGTTATCGATGGAGATCGGGAGTTCCGCCAGTTGGAAGCCGAATTACAGGTGGCAAACGATAACAACGACGGCCACGCCATCGCCACGCTGCACGGCAAGCTCGATGCCCTGGATGCCTGGACCATCCGCTCCCGTGCCGCCAGCCTGTTGCACGGTTTAGGTTTTTCCAACGAGCAACTGCAAAGCCCGGTGCGAGCCTTCTCCGGCGGATGGCGTATGCGCCTCAACCTGGCACAGGCTTTGGTTTGCCGTTCCGATCTGCTGTTGCTGGACGAACCCACCAACCACCTGGATCTGGATGCAGTGATCTGGCTGGAACGTTGGCTGAAAAGCTATCCGGGCACCCTGGTGCTGATTTCGCATGACCGTGACTTCCTCGACCCTATCGTCGACAAAATCCTGCACATCGAAAATGAGACCATCAACGAATATACCGGTAACTATTCCTCCTTCGAGCGCCAGCGCGTCACCAAACTGGCACAGCAGCAGTCGCTGTATCAGAGCCAACAGGAAAAAGTAGCGCACCTGCAAAGCTATATTGACCGTTTCCGTGCCCAGGCCACCAAGGCCAAACAGGCACAGAGCCGCATCAAGATGCTGGAACGGATGGAGCTGATTGCCCCGGCGCACGTCGATAACCCGTTCACGTTTAGCTTCCGCCAACCCGAAAGCCTGCCGAACCCATTGCTGCGCATGGAAAAAGTCAGTGCAGGCTATGGCGACAAGGTGATCTTGCAGTCAATCAAGCTCAACCTGGTGCCCGGCTCGCGTATTGGCCTGTTGGGGCGTAACGGTGCCGGTAAATCAACGCTGATCAAAATGCTGGCTGGCACGTTGGAGCCGCTAAGCGGGGAGATCGGGCTGGCAAAGGGCATCAAACTGGGTTACTTCGCCCAGCATCAGTTGGAGTTCCTGCGCGCCGATGAGTCGCCGCTACAGCATCTGAGCCGCATCGCCCCTCGCGTACTGGAGCAGCAACTACGGGATTACCTTGGCGGCTTCGGCTTCCAGGGCGATAAGGTCACCGAAAACACCGAACGTTTCTCCGGCGGTGAAAAAGCACGACTGGTGCTGGCGCTGATCGTCTGGCAGCGCCCTAACCTGCTGCTGCTCGATGAACCGACCAACCACCTGGATCTGGACATGCGCCAGGCGTTGACCGAAGCGCTGATCGATTTCGAGGGGGCATTGGTGGTGGTTTCACACGACCGCCATCTGCTGCGTTCTACTACCGACGATCTGTATCTGGTACACGATGGCCAGGTAGAGCAGTTCGAAGGCGATCTCGACGATTACCAGCAGTGGCTTAGCGATCTGCAAAAGCAGCAGGCGCAGCAGGATGCCGCACCGAAGCAGGATAACGGCAACAGCGCCCAGGCACGTAAAGACCAAAAGCGCCGTGAAGCCGAATTCCGTACGCAAACCCAACCGCTGCGTAAGCAGATCGCCAAGCTGGAACAACAGATGGATAAGCTGGGTGCCGAATTGGCCGCGGTGGAAGAACAACTGGCAGACTCGGCGCTGTACGACATCAGCCGCAAAGCCGATCTGACCGCCTGCCTGCAAAAGCAAAGCCAGGCGAAATCTGCTCTGGAAGAAACGGAAATGACCTGGCTGGATGCCCAGGAACAGCTGGAGACGCTGACCCAGGCGTTTGAAGCAGAGAGTTGATTTAACGCCCCCTAACCCTCTCCTAAAAGGAGAGGGGACCTATCGTGCTACAGCTTAACTCTGTAATCGCCTACGAGCTCAATTCAGCTCCCTCTCCCTGTGGGAGAGGCTTGGGATGAGGGACAGGCAAGGCGCTGGCGGATCTGCTCCAGTGAGTCCTGGTTGTAGAGTCTGCCATCCAGGAAGCGCGTTTTCAGTTCACCCTGCTGTTCCTGCTGCCAATCCTGATTATCCAGCAGTTGATATTCTCCTTCCCCATCGCGGATCACCCGTAACAAGCCGCGGGCAGATTGTTTCAGGCCGCTGTCGGTCTTCGGTTGTTTGAAGATAGGGCGCCCCACTCCGTTTACCTCACCGTAGGTCGCCTTCATCGCAAAACCAAAGGTATCGCGGGTATTATACTGATAAGTAAAGGAACCCACGCCAAATACCACGTTAGAGCTGGCAAAACCTTTCGCCTCCAGGCGTTGCAGGATTTCCTGAGCGCGCTCTAGAGTGATGGAGTCGCCATAAATCAGCCCGACATGGGGATCCAGCACTTTGTAGCCCTTGCCGTTAACCGTGCCACCAAAGATTTCCCACAACACTTCTACCGAGCCTTTCTCTTCGGCGCTGCGTTGCGCACTTCGATCGCTGTCATCGCCAGTCCCACAAAGGATCGCCACCGGGTCGCCACTGTCTGGGCGGAAGACCACGCGGCCATCGCGCGCCATAATCTTGCTGTGTAACTCACGGGTAAACTCCGTCAGTACCTGCCAGTAATCCCAGGTATCCGACACGATGGAAACCAGCCCGTTCGGGTAAAGATCTTCTATCAAGCGGCGGAACGTTTCGATCTCCGTTGCCTGCTCTCCCATGCACATCACGCTATGTTCGGTGGCGGGGATGCTGCCAGCCACGAAGTAATCTTCTGCGGTTGGATAATACTTCTGTGCGTACAGCACCGCAGGAATGTTGTCGGTCCCCTTGAAGCTGAGCAAATGCCCGGCACCGGATTGCGCGACATCATGCATGCCCGACATGCCGCGGAAGGAAAAGTCGTGGCATTGGAAATCCAGATGCGCCAGGTCATCACAGGTTTTATCCGCCCACATCTGGCAGATCTTGCGGTAATGGTGGGCAATGGTGGCATTGGTGGAAGCCTTCCACAGTTCGGCCGAGATCACCGTTTCCAGGTAGTTGACCAGCCAGAAGAACTCCTCACGCGTATTGGTGATGGTCAACACAGGCACCTTCATCCTCACCTTGCTGCCTTCATCCAACCCTTTGATATGCAGTGGCAGATAACCCAACCGATGCAGGGCGCGAATATGCTCCACGCAGACCCGGTCCTGTCCAATGTAGCTATCCATCAGCTTTTTATATTCCCCCACTACCTGCTCTTCCGGTTGGGCGAAAAACTGTTGGTTGAAGAGATCCACCATGAACCACTGTAAAAAGCCCTGTAAACCGAAGAACACCAGTTGGCCATCCGGCAGTGGAGAAGCAAAGAATCGATCGCTGCGCGGCGTGAAGTTGGAGTAGATCCGCGTAGTGCCCAGCGGATACTGCTCACGGTGAGACACTTTGTAGCCATCAATTGCCAGAATAGGATTGGTTAACATAGTCGGTTCCTTAGTGAGCGTAGATACGCGCAATATCAATCAGTTCAACACGTTGCCCAGCGAGTTCCGCCGCAGCATAGGAAGTGGTGGTATAGATGTTATCGATGCCTTGGTTCAGCAAAGCCGCAGTACCTTTGGAAAACACCCCGTGGGTAACATACAGACTGACCGTACGCGCCCCCGCCTGGCGTAACACCTGGGCCGAGCCAATAAAGGTGCCGCCACCGTCGCACAGATCATCCACAATCAGCACGTCTTTGCCCTGCACATCGCCAGCCAGCAGTTCAAAGCCCGTCAGTTCGCCGCTGAACACGTCACGATGTTTGGTCAGGATGCCGTATTGCGCGATACCAAAGTGCGCCGCTACCGCGTGAATTTTTTTCAGCGCGCCGGCATCCGGTGCCACCAGGAACAGCTGCTGCTGGGTCAGTAAACTGGCCAATCTGCTGCTGTGCTGCATGCACTGTTGCTGAGTAATGATGTGCATGTTGTCGATCACGGCGGCAGCCACTTCGCTGTGTGGATCCAACACCGTCACACGGTCAAACGCCAAGGTATTGAGTAATTGGCCGAAAACCTTGAGCGCAAAGCTATCGCCGGAGGTCATATGGCGATCCTGGCGGGCGTAGGGCAGATAAGGCAGCTCAAGCAGGCTTTCTTTGATTAAGAACTGGTGGCGCACCGCCTGCGTCAACTGTGCCAGCAGCATGAAGTCATCCATGCTGCTCATTGCGCTGGCACGAATACGCATCTGCGAAGCCCCCGTTGTTTCAGGCGGTGCAAACCGGGCATACACCGCCCCATCGGGAAACTGTCCGGTTGTCACCTTCACTTCAATGTCGTTCAAAAACAATTGCAGTTGTGCGCTCATATTCTTCCCCCCCACCAATTAATGTCCCTAGGACATTTATATAATTGTCCAAGAGACATTTATTGGCAAGCGAAAAATGTCTTAATCGCAGTAAATTCGCTTAACCATTTGTTTATTTACGCTTTTAATAATTATCATTAGCCGGCAGCTATTGTTATATTGTCCCAAAGACCTTTTAGCCGAGCGCCAGCATGACCACGCAAGCCGAGTACCTGAAAAACTATGATCCGCGCCTCTTCCCCTCACCGCTTGTCACCGTCGACAGCGTGCTGTTTACCGTACACGGCGGGAAGCTGTGCGTGCTGTTGGCCAAGCGCGCTAATCACCCTTTCCTCGATCAATGGGGATTGCCCGGCGGGTTTATCGATTTGCAGCGCGACGCCTCCACGCAAGCGACGGCCGAACGTAAACTGAGGGAAAAAACCGGTGTGGTGCCGCCCTATCTGGCGCAGTTGGCCAGTTTTTCTGGCCCGGAAAGGGACCCGCGCGGCTGGAGTCTGACCACGGTCTACTTTGCTCTGATCGCCCATGCCGATTGCCAGCCGCATATCGCCGACGTGAGTGACGTCGCCTGGGTGCCGTTGGACAACCTGCAAGCGCAGCAGCTAGCTTTCGATCATCAAACGATCGTAGAAGCGGCACTGCAGCGACTACGACAAAAAACGGCTTACTCCATGCTGCCGGTCTATTGCCTGCCAGCGGAGTTCACGCTTTCCCAATTGCAGGAAGTGATCGAGATCATTTTGTCGCATACGGTGCAACGCAAAAGCCTGATGCGGCGTTTTGACGCTTCGGAAATGTTTGAGGAAACCGGCGAGAGAGTGGCAACAGGCGCACGCAAGGCACGCCTGTACCGCAGGAAAGTGGGGGTAGATATGCGAAACTTTTCCAGAAACCTGATGGTGGAGTGATCTTCAGGCACGATAGAACGGCTTATCCCCCAAAATGGTCGCGCGGTGCATTATGCGCCGCTGCGGCAGGTAATCCGCGTTGGCGTAATGCTGCGTCACCCGGTTATCCCAGATGGCAATATCATTGGTCTGCCAGCGCCAGCGCACCTGAAACTCCGGCTTGGTGATATGCGCAAACAGGAAGCTCAGCAGGGCATCGCTCTCCTTCGCCGCCAGCCCGACAATCCGCGTAGTAAATCCTTCATTGACGAACAACGCCTGCTTACCGGTCACCGGGTGGGTGCGGATCACCGGATGTAGCAGCGGTGGGTTTTTCTGCACCGCCAACTGCCAGCGCTGATGCTCTTCCTCACTGCCACGATGTTTATATTCGGGGAACGACTTGGTGAAGTCATGCTCCGCCTGCAACCCGACCAACAGGCGTTTAAAGGGTTCGGACAACGCTTCATAAGCAGCAATCCCGCTAGCCCACAGAGTGTCCCCACCGGTCGTCGGCAGCCGCTTGGCGGCTAAAATCGCCCCCTGCGGAGGGTTTTCAATAAAGGTGACATCGGTATGCCAGTTGTCGTTATCCGGCGGGTTATCGTCATGGGTATCCAGCACAATGATCTCCTCCACATCGGGAGCATGTGGATACACCGGATGAATATGCAGATCGCCAAAACGGCCTGCCAGCTCGCGCTGTTGTAGCGGTGTGATCGGCTGATCGCGCAGGAATAGCACCTGATGCTTGAGCAAGGCATGGTAAAGCTGTTCAAACTGGCCGTCGCCCAATGGCCGTGCCAGATTGACGTTTTCCACCAGTGCACCGATATAAGACCCCAACGGGGAGATCACCAGACGTTCGTTCATTGTTGTACTCCATGCCAGGGGGTCAACCGGCGCTGTAAGGCACGCAGCCCCAACTCCAGACCAAATGCGATTATCGCAATCACGCTGATACCGGCGATCACCACGTCGGTCGCCAAAAACTCACCTGCGGACTGCACCATAAATCCCAAGCCGCGCGTGGCGGCAATCAGTTCGGCGGCCACCAGCGTAGACCAGCCGACGCCCAGGCCAATACGGATGCCGGTCAGAATTTCCGGAAGCGCGCTGGGCAACACCACAAAGCGCAACAGTTGCCAGCGGTTGGCTCCCAAAGCTTGTGCAGCACGAATGCGCACCTGCGCTACGCTGCGTACGCCTGCCACGGTCGAAAGCGTCACCGGAGCAAAAATCGCCAGGTAGATCAGCAGGATTTTCGAGGTTTCACCGATGCCAAACCAGATCACCATCAGTGGCAGATAGGCCAGCGGCGGCACCGGACGATAAATTTCAATCAAGGGATCGAGCAGGCC
This sequence comes from Serratia sp. 2723, assembly GCF_050434425.1. NCBI lineage: Bacteria > Pseudomonadati > Pseudomonadota > Gammaproteobacteria > Enterobacterales > Yersiniaceae > Serratia > Serratia sp. 2723. Next base: position 145,388 of record NZ_JBNDIN010000010.1, on the reverse strand, counting down.
GCGCACTGTCTCACTCAGCCCCATCGCAATACCCACCGGGACACCAATCACCACAGCAGCCAGCAGTGCCACCAGGATCCGACTCAGGCTGGCGGCCAGGTGTTGCCATAGCGTGGCATCCATAAAGCCTTGCGGGCTGGCAATGACCACCAACTGATGCAATACCTGCTGCGGTGCGGGCAGAAATAGCGGGCTGATCAGCTGCAAGGCAGTTACCGCCCACCAGACCGCCAACAGTAGCAGCAAGGTTGCCGTGCTCAGCTTGAGGCTGCGCGGCAGCGTGAAACGAGATTGGCGCACCGCTGTCGGTACTGCGGCTTTCAGAACAGAATGCAGGCTCATAGCAAGGCCTCGCGCTGTTGGAACACCCGGCCCAGCACGTATTCACGCTGGGCAATAAACTCAGGATCGGACTTGATGGCGCGGCAAGCCTCTCCGGCAGCATAGCGCTGGCCAAAATTCAGCGATAAACGCTCCACCACCTGCCCAGGGCCAGGAGAAAGCAGTATCAGCTCGCTGGCCAGGAACACCGCTTCTTCAATGTCATGGGTGATCAGCAGCACCTGCTTGCCGGTATCGCGCCAAATGTTCAACAGCAGTTCTTGCATCTGTTCGCGAGTGAATGCGTCCAGCGCCCCGAAAGGCTCATCCAGCAGCAATAGCCGAGGATCGGCAGCCAAGGCGCGGGCAATGCCCACCCGCTGACGCATCCCACCGGACAGTTGCCAGATGAAGTGTTGTTCATAGCCGCTCAGCCCCACACGTTGCAACATCTGCTGCGCCACCTTGCGGCGTTGCGGCTTGGCCACACCGGCCAGTTGTAAGCCAAACTCCACGTTATCCACCACGTTGCGCCACGGCAGTAAGCCTTCATGCTGGAAGACCACGCCCCGCTCGGCACCCGGACCTTTGACGGGAACATCATCCAGCGTAATGCTGCCTGCCGTTGGCTCAATAAAGCCGGCGATCAAATTCAGCAACGTGGTCTTGCCGCAGCCCGAAGGTCCAAGCACCACCACCAGTTGCCCTCTGGCTATCTGGAACGATACATCGCGCAGTGCCGCACGCCCCTGATAATCGGCCGAAAGATGGTTAACGTTTAGCATGACGGCCCCTTACGACTGCGGCGCAGCCTGCACCTGTTTGACAAAGCGGTCGGTCACATAGGCACTGTAATCGCTGTCCACCTGCGGGATCTTACCCTGTTGCTTAAGGAACTCGGCGGTATCACGAATGGCTTTATCTACTGGCTGGCCCAACTGAGTGATCTGATCGGCGACCGGCAGGTAGCGGTTACCCTTCACCAGTTCCGGCACCTGCTCTGGCAGCACTCCGCTCAGGCGAGCCAGCGTACTCAGGTTACTTGGATCTTTCAGCCACTGCTCCGGCTGTGCCAGGTAGGTCTTCTGTGCTTGCAGGGCGCTGGCGGCAAACGCGGTGACAACTTCCGGGTGCTGCTCAGCGAAGTCTTTACGCACTACCCACACGTCCAGCGTTGGTGAGCCCCACTGGCCAACCTGCTCGGAGTCGGTCAGCACCTTACCTTGTTTGGCGAGTTCATTGACCACCGGAGCCCATACGTAAGCCCCGTCGATATCCCCGCGCTGCCAGGCCGCGGCAATGGCTGGCGGTTGCAGGTTGAGGATCTGCACCTGGTCAGGTTTGATACCCCAGTGCTTCAGGGAGGCCAACAGGCTGTAGTGAGTGGTGGAAATGAACGGTACCGCAATGCGCTTACCGATCAGATCCTGGGGAGATTTGATGTCCTTTTTCACCACCAACGCTTCGGAACTGCCCAGCTGCGAGGCGATCAGGAACACTTCGATAGGGAGCTTCTGGCTGGCGGCCACGGCCAGTGGGCTGGAGCCGATATTGCCAATCTGCACGTCACCAGAGGCCAGCGCACGCAACACACTGGAGCCGCTGTCGAACTTGCGCCAATCAACGGTCGCGCCAGACTGTTTGGCAAAGCTGTTTTCCGCCTGCGCCACCTTGGCGGGTTCGGCGGAGGTCTGGTACGCCACGGTGACATCCACGGCCTGGGCACTGGCCGCACCGAGCGATAAAGCCAACAATACTGCACTACGTAATGAGAAAGGTTTGCTCGCCATGATCCGCTCCGTTGATAAAATTCTGTGCTGTGACCAACAGTTTTATCTGAGCGGTGCTCGGCAATAAAAGAATAAAAAAATCTTCTTTATTACTTATTGAAATATTCACCTGACCCACAGGCCATCAGTCTGCTTGCCATGACGTAGCGGAATGGCAACTGCTGGCACGGAGTTCAGCCAGAAAGAGAACCACGCAAGAAGATGCGCGCGTAGCCCCCCAGCAACGTACGCACTCCTTGCTGCTCACAGAACAGCTCACCGCCGCGTGATGACAGCTGTTTGGCATGTAACTTCTGGCGGCCAAGACGTGCCGTCCAGTAAGGCATTAGTATGCAATGGGCAGAACCGGTTACCGGATCTTCGCTGCGATCCATTGAGAAATAGCGCGAGACAAAATCCACCTCATCACCCGGCGCCGTGACGATCACGCCGCAGCCCACATGGTCGATCAGCTCGGCGATCGCAGGCTGCACCGCCCTGACCTGCGCCTCATCGGCCAATACCGCCATCAGCGACTGGGCTTGCCACACTTCCTGCGGTTGCACACCGAGCAACGCGGCCAACTGCGCCGGTTCGGCAATCTTCTGAGCCGGGCGAGAAGGGAAATCCAGGATCAGCCGTTCACCGTCGGCCACATCGCGTTTGACATACAGCTCACCGCTGGCGGAACGGAAACGGATATCGCTCAACCCCGGGTTGACCACATTTAACAGCACGTGCGCCGTAGCCAAAGTAGCATGCCCGCACAGATCCACTTCCCGCGTTGGCGTGAACCAGCGGATCGCGTACATATCGCCATCCTGCCAGACAAAGCTGGTTTCCGGCAGGTTAAGCTCATTGGCGATGGCCTGCATCTGCGCCGCCTCCAGCGGTTGTTGCAGCAGGCAGACACCGGCCGGGTTGCCCCGCAGTCCCTCGCCGATAAAGGCATCCACATGGAAATAGTTTTCGTTCATCAGCGTTCCCTTAATGCCAAATCAGTAATACGCAGGCCGCGGTTAACAGCCCCATCGACACGTTGAAGATAATCCAGGCTTTCTTGCTGCGCAGCAGGCGACCAATTACCGTACCAAAACCCAACCAGATAATCCCAGCCACGATATTGACGGCAAAGATACCGAAGGCGATGGCCAGAATGGAGTGGTTGTATTTATCCCCCGCCAGGCTAAAGCTCGCCACCGCCCCCAGCGCCATCAGCCAGGCCTTGGGGTTGAGGAATTGCAACAGCCAGCCTTGATACAGACGTACAGGCTTCGGTGGCGGCGCGTCGGTTTCCAGCTTTTCGTAGGCTGCCGTCGCCACTTTCCACGCCAGCCACAACAGATAGAGGCTGCCAAGAATTTTCAAGATCAGGTGCAAGGAAGGATAAATCAGGATCAACCCACCAACGCCAAATGCCACCAGCACCAGAATACTCTGCATACCCAGCATAATGCCGATCATCAGCCATAATGAACGCATAAAGCCGAAATTGGCGCCTGAGGTGGTAAGCAACATATTATTGGGGCCAGGGGTGATCGCGGCCACCCACAGGAAGCCTAGCATCGAAAGAAATAAACTCAGTTCCATGAAGCGGGTGCTCCTCACCCAAATGACTTTTTTGCAGTATGATTGCTAATACATGTGTTTGAAGCTAACAGTGCGGTTCGGATCACACAATAGCCGCCAACAAGAATTTTATTCATTATGTATGAATCCTTTCGCCCCCTGACCGGGGCCAGTAATCCACACCTGCAAACCCTGCTGCCACGGCTGGTGCGCCGCCGCGTGCTGCTGCAACCCCATTGGCAGCGGCTGGAGTTGCCGGATGGCGATTTCGTCGATCTGGCCTGGAGTGAAGATCCCCAGTTAGCCCGAGATAAACCTCGCGTGGTGCTGTTCCATGGATTAGAGGGCAATTTCTACAGCCCTTACGCCCATGGGCTGCTCAATGCCTGGCGTGAGCAAGGCTGGTTAGGCGTGGTGATGCATTTCCGTGGTTGCAGCGGCGTGCCCAACCGCAAGCAACGCATCTACCATTCTGGCGAAACGGAAGATGCCCGCTTCTTCCTGCGCTGGCTGCGTGACAGCTTTGGCGCAGTGCCAACGGCGGCGGTAGGGATTTCCCTTGGCGGCAATATGCTGGCCTATTATCTGGCCCAACAGGGCAATAACAGCCTGCTACAGGCGGCCGTGGTCGTTTCCGCCCCGCTGATGCTGGAACCTTGCTCGATCCGTATGGAACAAGGGTTCTCACGCGTTTATCAGCGCTATCTGCTGGGCCAACTCAAGCAGAATGCCACCCGCAAGCTGCTACACTACCCAGGCACCTTACCCTTGGATCTGTCGCAACTGAACAAGCTGCGGCGCATTCGCGAGTTTGATGATGCGATCACTTCACGCATTCACGGCTTCAGCGACGCGGTCGATTATTATCGCCGTTGCAGCGCCCTACCGCTGTTGCCGCAGATCACCACGCCGTTGCTGATCATTCACGCTAAAGACGATCCGTTTATGACCGATGCGGTGATCCCCGACCTCGCCAACCTGCCGCCTAATATCGAATATCAACTGACGGAGTGCGGTGGCCACGTCGGCTTTGTCGGCGGCACCTTGAAAAAACCGCAAATGTGGCTGGAGCAACGTATCCCAGCCTGGCTTTCTCCTTTTTTGGAACCCACCAAGTGATTATTCCCTGGCAAGAAATTGAACAAGAGACTCTCAACAGCCTGATCGAATCCTTTGTATTACGCGAAGGGACCGACTACGGCGAGCACGAACGTTCGCTGGAACAGAAGGTCGACGACGTGCGCCGCCAGTTGAAAAGCGGCGAAGTGGTGCTGGTGTGGTCAGAGCTGCATGAAACCGTCAACATCATGCCTCGCGGGCAGATCCGCGCTGGGCAGGAGGAAATTTAGTCTTATTGCATGCTATGACTGAGGGAAAAAATCAGGTAACAATGCAGTATTGCAAACCAACGCGCACAATTTCGCCTTGGGCGAAAGGGCATCAGCCATACTAAAAATCTCATTCTGAGCCTGCGCATTTAATACGGAGTGACCCTCGACCATGTCTGCCAAACATCCCGTTATCGCGGTGACCGGTTCCAGCGGAGCCGGCACTACCACCACCAGCCTGGCATTCCGCAAAATTTTTCAGCAGCTAAACCTGCGCGCCGCCCAGTTGGAAGGCGACAGCTTCCACCGTTACACCCGGCCTGAAATGGATGCGGCAATCCGTAAAGCACGCGATATGGGCCGCCATATCAGCTACTTCGGTCCGGAAGCCAACGACTTTGGCCTGTTGGAGCAGAGCTTTATCCAATACGGCAAGAATGGCACCGGCCGCTCACGCAAATATCTGCATACCTACGACGAGGCAGTGCCTTACAATCAGGTACCGGGCACCTTCACGCCTTGGGAGCCACTGCCCGCCCCGACGGATGTCCTGTTCTACGAAGGGCTGCACGGCGGCGTAGTGGCCGATCAGATCGACGTAGCCAAACATGTCGATCTGCTGGTCGGCGTGGTGCCGATCGTCAACCTGGAGTGGATCCAGAAGCTGATCCGCGATACCGGCGAGCGTGGCCATTCCCGTGAAGCGGTGATGGACTCGGTGGTCCGTTCGATGGAGGATTACATCAGCTACATCACGCCACAGTTCTCGCGCACCCATATCAACTTCCAACGCGTCCCGACGGTGGATACCTCCAACCCGTTCGCCGCCAAGGCGATCCCCTCGCTGGATGAAAGCTTGGTGGTGATCCACTTCCGTGGGCTGGATCAGATCGATTTCCCTTACCTGCTGGCAATGCTGCAAGGATCGTTTATCTCGCATATCAATACGCTGGTAGTGCCGGGTGGCAAGATGGGGCTGGCAATGGAACTGATCATGGCACCGCTGGTGCAGCGGCTGATGGAAGGTAAGAAGATCGAGTAAATTATCGGGCGCGGCCAATCACCGCGCCCACCGTTGTTAACGCATCAACAGATGGCGGATAAAACCGACGTGCAGTTTCACCCCAATCTGCATCGCCGCCTCGTCCAGTTTAAAACGGGGATTATGCACGCCGTAGGTGGCACCGATCGCCTCGTTACCGCTGCCGATAAACAGGAAGCACCCCGGCACTTTCTCCTGATAGGAGGAGAAATCCTCGCTGCCAAACATCGCGGAGGTCAATTCCCGCAGCGCCTGTGGCCCCACGGCTTCGGCCACCACCTCGCGCGCAATGGCGCAGGCATCAGGGTGGTTATTGCCGATGGTATAGCCACGCGTCCAGTCAATCTTGTAGCTGGCACCGTGTGCCTGGCTGATCCCAGCGACGGTTTGCTCAACCAACAACGGCACCCGCTCACGTACTTCTTGATTATGAGTGCGTAGCGTTCCCGCCAACCGGGCGCTGTCTGGGATGACGTTATAGCTGTCACCCGCCTGGAAGGTCGCCACCGTCAACACCGGTGCATTTAACGGATCCAGCTTACGTGCCACGATCTGCTGCAAAGCGCTAACGATCTCCGCACCAATCGGCACCGGATCGATACACAGATGCGGCATTGAGCCATGCCCCCCCTTACCTTGCAGCACAATGTCGAAGTTATCGCTGGAGCCACTGAACACGCCCTGCTTCATCCCCACCTCACCGGTCGGGAAGTTGGGCATGACATGCAGGCCGAAGATCATCTTCACGCCATCCAGAACCCCTAAATCCACTAGCTGTTGGGCTCCGCCCGGCGGCACTTCTTCGGCATGCTGGAAGATAAAGCGCACTGAGCCTTGCAACTGCGCCTGCAACTGGCAAAGCACGCTGGCCGCTCCCAGCAACATCGCGCTGTGGGCATCATGGCCGCAGGCATGCATCACCCCTGGCCGGGTAGAGCAGAAAGGTTCGTCGCTTTCCTCCTGGATAGGCAAAGCGTCGATATCGGCGCGCAATGCATAGCACGGCCCCGGCGCTGCGCCCTGCAATTCGGCCACTACGCTATTTGGTGTAGGACGTGAGATCTTCAACGGGCCAAGGCTGGCCAACTGCCCGGCAATGTAATCTGCCGTCTGCGCTTCCTGGAATGACAACTCCGGATTGGCATGCAGGTGGCGGCGCCACTGCAATACCTGTTGTTCCACGCCGGCAATCAGCTGTTCAATGTTCATGTTCATACTCCTTAATTCAGTGCTGGTTGGCGTGCTTTGCCCGCCAATGGCAGGATCACCAGCCCGGAAACCACCATAGCCAGTGCCAAAAAGATAAACGTCGTCATGTAGTTGTGGCTGATGGTGATCAGATACCCGATGGCGATAGGGGCCACAAAGCCACCCAAGGTTCCTCCGGTGTTAATCAGCCCCATTGCTGCACCCATCACTTCCGTAGGCAAGCGCTTCATCGGCAGGGTAAACACGGTAACGAACGAGGCCATCAGGAAGATATAACCCAGGAACAAGAACAGGCTGGCCGTCAGAGCTGATTCGCTGGTAAACACCAGCCAGATGCACAAGGCGCTGAGCAGAGAACTGAAGAAGATCACCCACGGCTCACGCCCTTGCAGGTAGCGCCCGACCAGCCAGCCGGTACCGAGTGAGGAGATCCAGATCCCCAGACCACCGGCGGCTACCACCATGCTGGAAACGTCAATTGGCATTCCCCGCTGCTGTACCAGGAATTTCGGCAGCCAGGCCATCAGGCCGTACGATGGGATGTTGATACAGAAGATCGCCACAAACAGCAGCAACACGATTGGGTTTTTCAGCAGGGCCTTATAGTTGGCTGCGGCTGCCCCAGCTTTGGCGGGTGCCGCCTGTGGCGGATTGGGAACCAGCCACAAGATGCAGGCGGCAATCACGAATGCCAGCAGACCTAGCGCAGAGAACGACCCACGCCAGCCGATGTGATCCAGGCAATAGACTGCGACCAGCGGCCCGACGGTCATCGCCAACCCGGCGGAGGACAGCAGAATGGACTGCGCGAAGGTGCGCTGTTCCAGTGGGAAATTCGCCACTACCGCCTTGGCGCAGGAACACGGATAGCCGGAGTGGCCAATACCGGACAGGAAGCGGAACGTCACCAGCAGGCCCAGGCCGAACCCCAGAATGCCGAAGCACAGGGCAAATCCCCCCAGCAGCAGTAACGAACTGCACAGCACTTTCTTAAAACCAAAGCGGTCATTGAGCCATCCCGCTGGTATCTGGAACAGGGAATACGCCAGGAAAAACATCCCGGTAATGTAGCCCAGTTGTTCCGGCTGTAGATTGAACTCGCGTTCGATAGGTAACAACGCAAAACCCATCACGGTTTTATCGATGTACACCACGACATAGCCCACAAACAGCAAAAAAATCATTAGCGAACGATTTTTCAACACTGATATTCCTTTAAGTTATCACCCAGGCTGCCTACCAGCTTGGCAGGCGTAATTTAATAATGTGATCCAAGTCACTTTATATTTTTAATAACAGTCACTTACAATAACACGCTGAAATTATCGCCTTTTACCGAGCGGCATAAGATACAATTTTGTAAGGGGTGATGCTTTTTATTGATAGGGTAGGGAATGCGCTATTTACCGAAGTTACAGCAGTTGAAAGTCTTCCAGCAGGTGATCCGCAGCGGCAGTATTCGCGGGGCCGCGCGCGCGCTGGAGCAGTCTCAACCGGCGGTGAGTCGTACCATCCGTGAACTGGAACAGACCCTGGAAACCCAGTTGATCATTCGCAGCAGCCAGGGAATGACGCTGACCGAAACCGGCCGCGCCTTCGCCCTGCGGATGCAGTTGATCCTGGAGGAATTGCAGCGCGCTGCCGATGAGATCCAGCAGTTGAATCAACATTCGCAAGGTAACGTCGCCATCGGCTGCTCTTCGCTACTGGCACTCACGGTATTACCCGAACTGGTCGAAGCCTTCAAACAGCCGTTTCCGCAAACCAATCTGCTGATCCGTGAGGCGCAGCTTTCTACCCTGCTACCAGCACTGCGCGAAGGCCGCCTGGATTTTGCCGTAGGTACCGTCAGCCCGGAGTTGCCGCTGGAGGATCTGGTACGAGAACCGCTGTTCAACGCTTCTTTTGGCATTATTGCGCGCCAGGGGCACCCGCTGGCTCAGGCAAACTGCCTGGATGAACTACGTGACGCCAAATGGTTATTGCCGGAAACCGATATGGGCTATTACCAGCAGCTGCGCGCGGTGTTGGGCACTTTCTATCAGCAATTGAGCCGATCGCCCATTCGCTCGGATTCAGTGACCTGCGGCTTGAATATGGTGTTGGAGGCGGATTATTTGACTATCGTGGCGCGGGCGATGAGCGCACCGTTCCATTTGCAGCATCGGCTGGTAACATTGCCTATCGACACGCTACCACAGGCTCAATATTGCGTACTGTATTCACAAAAATCGCCGCTAACCGTGACGGCACGGCGATTTCTTGATTTATTGCGAGCCCACTGCCTGCGCTACCCTTGGTAGGAGGATCACGCCACTTCGCGGATTTCGAAGCTGTGGCTGATGCTGGCGGCTTTACCCAACATCAAGGAGACGGAGCAGTATTTCTCGGCGGAAAGATCCACCGCGCGCTCTACAGTCTTATCGGTCAGCCCTTTGCCGGTGACAATAAAATGCAGGTTGATATGGGTAAACAGACGTGGCGCTTCTTCACGGCGCTCAGAGGTCAGTTTTACCTCACAGTCACGCACATCGTTACGCCCTTTTTGCAGGATCGACACCACATCAATGGCGCTACAGCCGCCGACGGACATCAACACCATTTCCATCGGGCTTGGCGCTTTATCGCCCGCGTTGCCATCCATCAAAACCTGGTGGCCGGACGCAGACTCACCCAGGAATGTCAGCCCTTCTACCCACTTAACTCTTGCCTGCATGTTACACACTCCGGTTAATTTCTTAAAAACAGGGTACGCTTTCGCATACATTCTGGCAACGTAACCTGATGCTAATCATGCTGAAGCGAGACAACACAAGACACCCGCCTCACTCTGTGCTACAAACAGAGCCGCAATAACTCTTTCCAGGTCACCGATTTCAGGGATACGTCCAAGGAAAGGCCCCTATATTGGTATGTTAACAGAATGTAGCTTGCAGCACTCCCCGCAAGTTAATATGCTAGAGCACAAGCGTATTTCTATAACACGCCTCAAAACCTGTTGATAGCCACAATTAAAACACCAGGCTATAAGCACGTTTTACAGGGAACTCTGACCCCTGTGATACAAGGCAGCGATAACAACAGAGGATAACAGCGAATGGTTCTCGGCAAACCGCAAACAGACCCGACTCTCGAATGGTTCCTGTCTCATTGCCATATCCACAAATATCCATCAAAGAGTACGCTGATTCACCAAGGTGAAAAGGCCGAAACGCTTTACTACATCGTCAAAGGCTCCGTCGCGGTGCTGATTAAAGATGAAGAAGGCAAAGAGATGATCCTGTCCTACCTTAACCAGGGGGATTTCATCGGCGAGCTTGGATTATTTGAAGAAGGCCAGGAGCGTAGCGCCTGGGTACGGGCCAAAACCGCCTGTGAAGTGGCTGAAATTTCCTACAAGAAATTCCGCCAGTTGATCCAGGTAAACCCGGATATCCTGATGCGCCTGTCCGCACAGATGGCTAACCGCCTGCAAGTCACCTCAGAGAAAGTGGGTAACCTCGCCTTCCTTGACGTTACTGGTCGCATTGCACAGACCTTGCTGAACCTGGCAAAACAACCTGATGCCATGACTCACCCAGACGGCATGCAGATCAAGATCACCCGCCAGGAAATTGGCCAAATCGTCGGTTGCTCACGTGAAACCGTCGGTCGTATTTTGAAAATGCTCGAAGATCAAAACCTGATCTCCGCACACGGCAAAACCATTGTCGTGTACGGTACGCGTTAATCCCCAGGGAAACGGTGCAGCAATGCGCCGTTTCTTTGCCTGCTGAATAGCCAACCATGTGGCGCCGTCTGATCTACCACCCGGAAGTCAACTACGCACTGCGGCAAACGCTGGTGTTGTGCCTGCCGGTGGCGTTTGGTTTGCTGATTGGCAACCTGCAACTCGGCATGCTGTTCTCGTTGGTGCCCGCCTGCTGCAACATTGCCGGGCTGGATACGCCACACAAACGCTTTTTCAAACGCCTGATCGTAGGTGGCTCTCTATTCGCACTCAGCAGCTTTCTGCTGCAACAAGCCCTGCTGTGGGACCTGCCGTTACCCTTGCTGATGTTGGCAATGGCGCTGTTACTCGGCGTCAGCGGTGAGATCAGCCCACTACATGCACGCCTGCTGCCAGCCGCACTGGTTGCCGCCATCTTTTCCCTCAGCATGGTAGGCACCGTACCAATCTGGTATGCCCCTTTGCTGTATATCGTTGGCACCGCCTGGTACGGGCTGTTTACCTGGGCCTGGTTCAAGCTGTGGAAAGAGCAGCCGATGCGCGAATCCTTAAGCCAGCTGTATATGCAGTTGGCGGACTATTTTGAAGCCAAATACTCATTACTGACGCAGCACACCGTTCCTGAAACGGCCCTGCCGCCGCTGTTGCAACGCCAACAGCAAGTGATGGATCTGATCAGTCTGCTATACCAACAGCTTAACTTCCTGCCCCATGCCGATAACCTGGAGCAGAAGCGCCTGCAACGCACGTTTCAGGTGGCGCTCGATTTGCAAGAGCACATCACCGTCAGCCTGCATCTGCCGGAAGAAGTGCAAAAGCTGGTGGAGCAAAGCCAGGCCGAAGCGATTATCCGCCGCAACGCCCAGGTGATCGCCACGCGCCTGCGGGTGGTGGCCGACGATATTCTCTATCATCGACACTCTGCGCGTTTCAGTATGAAGAATGAGCTGGCGGCGCTGGAAAAAGTGGCCTCACAACACGCAGATAATCCGGTTGGCCAGTTCTGCTATTACCACTTCAGCCGCATCGCACGCCTGCTGCGCACCCAGCACCCGCTTTACCGCCGCAATCTGATGGCCAATCAGTCACGGCTGCCGTTCTGGCCCGCGGTGGTGAGCTATCTGTCATTCAAATCCAACGCCCTGCGCAACGCCACCAGGCTGGGGGTCATTCTGGCGGCAGGCAGCAGCCTGGGCATGTTGTTCAACCTGCCAAAACCCTATTGGATCTTGCTGACCATCATGCTGGTCAGCCAAAACGGCTATAACGCTACGCGGGTGAGGATCCAGCACCGTGCCCTCGGCACGTTGGCCGGGTTGGTGATTGCCGCCGGGCTGTTGCAACTGCAGATGCCGGAGAACGTGACGCTGAGCATCATGTTGGCGATCACCCTGGCAGCCTATCTGATCCTGCGGAAAAACTACGGGCTGGCGGTGATGGGCTTCACCGTGACCGCCGTCTACACCTTGCAGCTCCTGGCGCTGAATGGCACCCATTTCCTGGTCCCCCGCCTGATCGATACCCTTATCGGCTGCGTATTGGTGTTTGGCGGCACGATCTGGCTATGGCCGCAGTGGCAGAGTGGCCTGCTACGTAAAAACGCCCATCAGGCGCTGGAGCACGATCAGACGGCATTACGCTTATTGCTTGAAGAACAGGAGCCGGACCCCAGCGAACTGGCCTACACGCGTATGCAGGTCAATCAGGCGCATAACGCCCTGTTTACCTCGCTCAATCAGGCAATGCAGGAACCGGGGTTTGAATCGAATTATCTGGCAGATATGCGGCTGTGGATCACCCATAACCAGTTTATCGTTGAACACCTGAATGCGATGACCATTCTGGCGCGCGAGCACTATATGCTGACGCCAAAACTGGCTCAGGAGTATCTGCAAACCTCTGAGATAGCTTTGCAGAGCTGCCAGCAGCGCTTGGAATATGACGGCCCGAGTACCAGTAACAGCATCATGCAGCCACCGGACCTGCACCCGGACATGCCGGTAACCGAGATGGAACGCCACCTGCGGCGGATCCTTTCTCACCTGACCGTGATGCATACCATTTCGTCACTGGCGTGGCGCCAGCGCCCACATCATGGGATCTGGCTGAAGCGCAAACTGCGGGAAAGCTGAGGTTGCCGGGGCCGATGCTGAAGTTCGGCCCCGACGAATGACTTAAGCCTTAATCACATCCTGCACGGCCTGCTCAAACAGCGCCATACCTTCATCGATATCCTTCAGCTCAACCACCAGAGAAGGCGCAAAACGGATCACGTTTGGCCCGGCGTTGAGGATCATCAAGCCACGTGCGGCGGCGGCGGTGAGGAAATCACGCGCTTTGCCGTGATAGTTTGCCTTCAGCTCTGCACCAATCAACAGCCCCATGCCACGAATATCGCTGAACACATCGTATTTCTTACCGATCTCCTGCAAAGCCTGAACAAACAGCCCACGACGCTGTTCAATACCGCTTAGCACCTCCGGTGTGTTGATAACGTCCAACGCAGCCTCTGCCACAGCGCAGGCCAGTGGGTTGCCGCCGTAGGTGGTACCATGAGTGCCAACCTGCATCACCGAGGCGATCTCTTCGGTGGTCAGCATCGCACTCACCGGGAAACCGCCGCCCAGCGCTTTGGCTGTCGTGAGGATGTCAGGTGTAATGCCGTAATGCATATAGGTAAACAGCTTGCCGCTGCGGCCCATACCGCTTTGCACTTCATCAAATACCAGCAACGCCTGATGTTGGTCGCAAAGTTCACGCACGCCCTTGAGGAAGACGGGATCGGCAGCGGTAATGCCCCCTTCACCCTGAATAGGCTCCATCACTACCGCACAGGTGTGATCGTCCATCACCGCTTTCACCGCGGCCAGATCGTTGAAAGGCACATGGACGATATCGGCCGGTTTCGGCCCAAAGCCGTCGGAATATTTTGGCTGCCCACCCACGGAAACGGTGAACAGCGTACGGCCATGGAAAGCATTATTAAACGCGATGATCTTGGTTTTATACGGGCTATGGCGGGTAATCGCGTAATGACGCGCAAGCTTGAAGGCCGCTTCGTTAGCCTCCGCTCCCGAGTTGGCGAAGAATACCCGGTCGGCGAAGGTGGCTGCGATCAGTTTACTGGCCAAACGCAACGCTGGCTCATTGGTGAATACGTTGCTGGTATGCCATAAGGTTTCACCCTGTTGCTTTAAAGCCTCAACCAGGGCCGGATGGCAGTGCCCCAGCGCAGTCACCGCAATGCCACCAGAGAAGTCGATATACTCTTTCCCCTGCTGATCCCATACGCGGCTCCCCTTGCCCTTCACCGGCACAAACTGGGCGGGTGCATAAACAGGCAGGATAACCTGATCAAAGGTGCTACGGGTGACTGCGGTTCTTTCGGTCATTATTGGCTCCAGACGGCTAACTATCAAGTGAAAATATAATCACAAAATATGCATAAAAAACCAACCAAGGGCAAGCTTAAAAAACCACTAACGGCTAACTTCCAAGGAAATTATCCAGCAGTTGGTGCCCCTGTTCGCTGAGAATGCTCTCCGGGTGGAACTGCACGCCTTCCAGCGCCAGCGTCCGATGGCGGATACCCATGATCTCATCCCGCTCGCCGTCACGTTCGCTCCAGGCCGTTACCTCAAAACACTCCGGCAATGTGGCAGCGTCCAGGATCAGCGAATGGTAGCGGGTGACGGTCAGCGGATTATTCAATCCCTTGAACACGCCGAGATTATTATGGCGGATGGCAGAGGTTTTACCGTGCATCACCTCCCGGGCACGAACCACGTCGGCACCGAACGCCTGGCCCAATGCCTGATGGCCGAGGCAAACCCCAAGGATCGGCAGCTTACCGGCAAAATGGCGAATGGCAGCCAGTGAGATGCCCGCCTCGTTCGGCGTACAGGGGCCAGGGGAGATCACCAGATGCTGCGGTGCCAGCCGTTCGATATCGGCCAGTTGCAGTTCATCGTTTCGCTTCACCAGCACTTCTGCACCCAGCTCGCAGAAGTACTGATAGAGGTTGTAGGTAAAAGAGTCGTAGTTATCGATCAGCAGCAGCATGTTTAAATGAACTTAGTGTGAAGGATCGTTACGGTCGCCCGTATCAAATAGCTAGATAGCCGAGTTTATCTAACCTTCGCCGTTACACCTATAGCCACGTTCGAACAGTCCTCCATAAAGACGGCCAGTTTTGCTGATTTGAAAACGTTGAATCAGCCAAAAAAGAGTAATATAGCACCAAGTGCTATAGTTAAGGTAACAGGATGTCAACCTAATGCGCGTATTTAAAACCAAATGGTTTGCCAAAACGGCCGAATCTCATGGCATCAAAGATAGGGAATTATGTCGGGCTATTGACGCAGTGATAGAAGGGAAGGCCGATGACCTCGGAGGCGGAGTGCATTGGTTTTACACGTTCCTGTATGCTTAACAGGATATGGCCAACATCGATAAACGTGAACCTGCTGGATTTCGAGAGTTGGCAAAGTACTATGCGGTACTTACAGATGAAAAGATTATGGCATTGATTACAAATAAAGAGCTGGTGGAGATTTGTCATGACTGCAAAAAGTAAATTCAAAAGTCCTGCGTTTGAAGCCATCCATAGTGCAGCTTCTGGGTTCTTCAGCGTCGATGCCATCCCGCAGGAGACAATGCGTAGCTTCGATCAAACCTGCATCAGCAACGTCAAAGATCTTCAACCACTTGAAATAAAAGCATTACGAGAAAATCTCAATGTCAGCCAGCCAGTCTTTGCCCGTTATCTGAACACCAGCGTTTCTACAGTCCAAAAATGGGAAAGCGGCGCAAAACGCCCCAGTGGCCTGTCGTTGAAGTTACTTACCGTGGTCCTGAAACATGGGCTTAAGGTGTTGATTTAATAACTTGCTCAATCATCCAGTTTCACACCCAGCATCTTGAGCAGTTTTAGGGCCTTGGTCTGGAAATTGCTCAGATGCTATCAGAGAAATTTGTGAGGCAAGCCATTTCGCAGACACTGTCTGCGAAACCTGCTCTGACTGCCAAGCTGCGTACGGGTGGTGTAGTCTGCCAGGCTTGAAAGCGCTGGCAAAGCTAAACGGACGCAGAGTATATGCTGCGCCCCACAAAAGAATCGCAGACCTACTTCTTACGGCCACCCATGATCGAGCCTAAAACGCCGCGCAGGATCTGGCGGCCCAGATCGCGAGCCATGCTCTTGGCAGCAGTTTGTACGATGCCATCGTGTTTACCACCGCGCGGGCCAGTGGAACCAAACAGGATCTCGTTCAAACCGCCCATCAAACCACCGCCATTTTCCTGCCCTGCGGCCGGTTTCTGAGCCGGCTGCCCAGGCTGCGGCGTCCCCACAGTGGCAAAACCGCCTGCGGCCAGTTTTTCATAGGCTGATTCACGATCCACCATATCTTCATAGCGCCCGTAGAGCGGAGATTTATTGATGGCGCTGTTCATCCCTTCAGCCCCCAGCATGCCCATTTTTGATTCCGGTGCGATCACCATCGCACGCTCCACCACGTTCGGCCGCCCTTTCTCATCCAGGAAGGAGACTAATGCCTCGCCCACACCTAACTCGGTGATTGCCGTTTCCGCATCAAAGTCTGGATTGGCACGCAGGGTTTGAGCCGCAGCCTTCACCGCTTTCTGATCGCGAGGGGTAAAGGCACGCAGCGCGTGCTGAACACGGTTGCCCAACTGACCCAGAACGCTGTCTGGGATATCCAGCGGGTTCTGGGTGACAAAGTAGATGCCCACGCCTTTGGAACGGATCAGGCGCACCACCTGTTCAATTTTGGTCAGCAATGCCGGTGGCGCATCGTTAAACAGCAGGTGGGCCTCGTCGAAGAAAAACACCAGCTTTGGCTGTTCCGGATCGCCGACTTCCGGCAAATGCTCAAACAGCTCCGCCAGCAGCCACAGCAAAAACACCGCATACAGCTTCGGCTGGTTAATCAGCTTATCCGCCGCCAGCAGGTTGATGATACCGTGCCCGTTGGCGTCGGTTCTCATCAGATCGTTGATATCCAACATCGGCTCGCCAAAGAACTGATTGGCCCCCTGCTGTTCCAGCGTCAGCAAGCCGCGCTGGATCGCCCCGATCGAGGCCGAAGAGATATTGCCGTACTGGGTTTGGAACTGTTTGGCGTTATCCCCTACGTACTGCACCATCGCCCGCAGGTCTTTCATATCCAACAGCAGTAAGGCGTTGTCATCGGCGATCTTGAACACCAACTGCAACACGCCGCTCTGCACCTCGTTCAGATCCAGCAGGCGGCCAAGCAGCAGCGGGCCGAGATCGGAAACGGTGGCGCGGATCGGATGGCCCTTTTCGCCAAAAATATCCCAAGGGATCATGGAACAGGTTTGGGGTTGCCAGTCGGTAACGCCAATGGCGGCTAACCGCGCCTGCAACTTCTCGGAGGGAACACCTTCGGCCGCAATGCCCGACAGGTCGCCTTTAACGTCCGCCAGGAAAACCGGAACGCCAATGCGCGAGAACTGCTCCGCCATCTTTTGCAGGGTGACCGTTTTGCCCGTACCGGTGGCCCCAGTGATCAACCCGTGGCGGTTTGCCAGGGCAGGCAAAATGACCAGATCCTGCACCGGTTTCCCGTCTTTCATCGCTTTGGCAATAATCCGTGCTTCACTCATTTTCTGTTCCTATAACCCTGTACGGCGCGAATGCGCCCGTTGATATCATCAAGGCTATAAGCGCAACGTAAACCCGTCAAGGATAAACACAAAGGCCCCCTCACCCCAACCCTCTCCCACAGGGAGAGGGAGCTGATGCGGAGCCGATATCAAACGCGGAAGTCAATCTGTGGTACGTTAGAGTCCCTCATGCCAAACCATATCGTTGAACGTGCAACCAGTCGCTTCCTTTAGGGAGAGGGAGCTGATGCCGAGCCGATATCAAACGCGGAAGTCAATCTGTAGCACGTTAGAGTCCCTCATGCCAAACAGTCCTTATGCCAAACAGTACCTGTCAAGATTATCCGCGTAACCCCAGCTCTTCTTTCAGCGATTTGAGATAGCGACGGCTGACCGGTACCGGCTCCCCCACCGACATAATCATTTCCGCCGTGCCACTTTCTTCAAAACGGATCTCTTTGACCTGCTCAAGGTTCACCAGATATTGCCGGTGGCAGCGCACCAATGGCGTACGGCCTTCCAGTGTGCGCAGCGTCAGTTCGGTAAAACACTCCATGCCGTCATTGCGTACCACGTACACCCCGGTCGAGCGTGAACGGATGGCAATCACCTCGTCGAAACGCAGCAGGTAAATCCGGCTGTGGCCGGTGCAGGGGATATATTTCAGGTAGCCCGCACTTTCTTCCAACGCCGCAATATTCTGTGGAGCACGGCGCTGATGCAGGCGCTGCAGGGTTTTATTCAGCCGATTAGGCTCCGCCGGTTTCAGCAGGTAATCAAACGCATGCTGCTCGAAGGCCTGCACCGCGTATTCGTCATAAGCCGTCAGAAACACGATGTAGGGCATACGGTTCGGATCGAGCATGCCAACCATTTCCAGTCCGCTGATACGCGGCATCTGGATGTCCAGGAACACCACGTCCGGTTGCAAGCGGTGGATTTGGCTGATGGCCTCAATGGCATTGGCGCATTCACCAATAATGGTGATGCCCTCTTCCTCTTCCAGCAGGTGGCGCAGGTTATCGCGGGCAAAGGGCTCGTCATCAACAATCAGTACGTTCAACATCAAGCAGCCCTCGCCAAGGGAACGTTAAGGGTGATGCAGGTATAGGCTTCAGGTTCGCAGGTGACCTGCACGCCATAATCTTCACCATAGCGTACGCGGATACGCCGATCGACCAGGTTCATCCCCAACCCGCTGCCACCGGTCTGCTGACGGAACAGCCCGGCGTTATCCGTCACCTGCAACAGCAAATGATCGCCTTCCAGACGGGCACCAATATCGACACGGCCAATCCCTAACAGATGGGAAGTACCGTGCTTGATCGCATTTTCCACAATCGGCTGCAGCGAGAACGCCGGTAAACGTACCGCCAGCAACTCTTCCGGCAGCGAAACGGTGATCTCCAGCCGATCGGCAAAGCGGGCCTTTTCGATCTGCAGATAGGCGTTCACATGTTCAATCTCGTCCGCCAGGCTCACCTCATCGTCGGAACGCTTGAGGTTTTTGCGGAAAAAGGTCGACAGATACTGCACCAGTTCGCAGGCCCGGTCGCCATCGCGGCGGATCACCGCCACCAGTGTATTCAGGGCGTTGAACAGGAAATGCGGGTTCACCTGCGCATGCAGCAGTTTGATTTCCGACTGGGCCAGCAGCTGTTTATGGCGCTCGTATTGCCCGGCCATGATTTGCGCCGACAGCAGGCTGGCAATCCCTTCCCCCAGCGTGCGGTTGATCGTGCTAAACAGCTTGGTTTTGGGTTCATACAGTTTGATAGTGCCGATCACCCGCTGATTTTCACCACGCAAAGGGATCACCAGTGTCGAGCCCAGCTTGCAATGGCCGTTGATGGAACAGCAGTAAGAAAGCTCGTTGCCATCGGCATACACCACTTCGTTGTTATCGATAGCGCGATGGGAGTGGACCGAGGAGATCGGCGTGCCCGGCAGATGGTGGTCGTCACCAATGCCGATAAAGGCCAGTAGCTTGTCGCGATCGGTGATCGCCACGGCACCAATGCCTAACTCCTGATAGACCACCCGCGCCACCTTCATGCTGTTTTCCTGGTCAAACCCCTGGCGCAGGATACCCTCGGTACGTTCGGCAATCTTCAACGCCTTGGAGGAGAAGGCGCTGGTGTATTTCTCAAACATCGCCCGCCGATCCAGCAGGATCTGCATAAACATGGCGGCACCGATGGTATTGGCGATCAGCATCGGCAGGACGATATGCTCCACCAGCAGCACAGCTTCAGGGAACGGACGCGCGACGATCAGGATAATCGCCATTTGCAGCACTTCCGCCACCAGCGCAATCCCGGCAACAAACAGCGGGTTGAACAGCAGATCGATACGCCCGCGCCGCATGGCAATACTATGCACGATGCCGCCAACCAGCCCTTCGGCCACCGTGGAGATCGCACAGGCGACGTCTGTCATGCCCCCCAGCGTATAACGATGCAGGCCACCCGTCAGGCCAACCAGGAAACCGACGGAAGGCCCCCCCAGCAGCCCGCCCAACACGGCACCGATAGCGCGGGTATTGGCGATGGAGTCCTGAATATGCAGGCCAAAGTAGGTGCCCATAATGCAGAACACCGAGAAAATGACGTAGCACAGCAGCTTGTGCGGCAGGCGGATGGTCACCTGCATCAGCGGAATAAACAGCGGCGTCTTGCTCAGTAAATAGGCAATAACGAGGTACACGCACATCTGCTGTAGCAGCAGTAAAACCTGGTTAAATTCGTACATAAAAACGGCTCATCCTGAACAACGGGGTGATCGACAAAGTGCCGGGTATCCGGTCTGGTTATAGGTGGGCAATTAAATCACGCGGGGTCGAAAAAAACAGTGATGCAGGCAAAGCTTCGAGAGGGAAAAGCAGGCCGACCCCTAGGCAGGGACCGGCTTGGGCGATTTATGGCAGCACTTTGGCTGACAGGATCACGATAGGTTTGCTAGGGACATTCTGGTAAGGGCCCACGTTACCGGTTGGCACCTGGGAGATTTTATCTACCACGTCCATCCCTTTCACGATCTTGCCAAATACCGCGTAGCCAAAATCACGCTGGCCATGATCGAGGAACGCATTGTCTGCCACGTTCAGGAAGAACTGGCTGGTGGCACTGTCTTTATCGGCGGTACGTGCCATGGAAATGGTGCCACGCAGGTTACGCAGGCCGTTGTCGGCTTCGTTCTTGATCGGCGCATTGGTGGTTTTCTGCTGCATATCCGCAGTAAAACCGCCGCCCTGAACCATGAACCCCGGGATCACGCGGTGGAAAACGGTGTTGTTGTAGTAACCGCTGTTCACGTAGTCGATAAAGTTCTTGGTTGAGACCGGTGCCTTCTGACTGTCGAGCGCCAATTCAATATTCCCTGCCGAGGTGGTCAGCATGACGTGGGTCTCACCGGCGGCTAATGCGGCAGGTGCCATGGCTGTCAGGGAACACAGCGCAACGAAGGTCACTAAAGTACGTTTGAACATGAACGGGTCCTTTCTTTGAGATACAAACAACGGAAAGCGCTTTAATTCTAAAGAGCTGCGCCCGGCAGCGCCAGCCATTTACCTATATTTACTCAATTGCCGGACGTTTCTTACTGCGCCCGATTTTTTCCTGCCGACAGTATGATCCCCGTACTGATTTTTGCCAAGCCGATCACGCATTATTTGCCCATTTTCGCCCTTCATCGTTTTTTGCGACATAAATCCCGGTTTGGTTCTGCGATCCAGCTAGGCTAAACAAATGAGAGCGCTCTCATTAGCGCTTATAAGCATAATAATATTGGAGAGCAATAATGAAGAAGATAGTGCTGTGCTGTGCCGCAGGGATGTCCACCAGCATGCTGGTCAAACGCATGCAAACCGAAGCGCAAAAGCGCGAACTGGCCGTGGAGATTGTGGCGGTACCGGCTGCGGATTTCGAAGCCGAGTTACCAACCGCCAGCGTGGTGCTGTTGGGGCCACAGGTGAAGTACGAACTGGCCCGTTTCAGCCAGCTTGCCGAGCCGCATGGCCTGCAGGTTGCCGTCATCGACATGATGGATTACGGCACTATGCGCGGTGACAAGGTATTAGACAAAGCCCTCAGCCTGATCGCCTGACGCCGCGGAGAACCCCATGAGCCTATACGCTTCCCTGATGCGCGTGGTCGAAAGCCATATCGCACCACTGGCCGGCCGGATCGGTAGCCAGCGCCATATTATTGCCATTCGTGACGGTTTTATCAGCGCCATGCCGTTTTTGATCGTCGGCAGTATCATGCTGATCGTCGCCAACCCGCCGTTTGACGCGACCACCACCTCCAGCTTCGGACAAGCCTGGTTAGGGTTCGCCAAGAAGCACTGGGACACCATCACCATGCCGTTCTTTATGACCATGGGTTTGATGAGCGTATTTGTCTCTATCGGTACCGCCTACAGTCTGGCAAAGCACTACGGAATGGACGCCCTGACCGCCGCGCTGCTGTCGCTGATGGCATTCCTGCTGGCCTCTGCGCCACAGGTCGACAACAAAATGTCCCTCGATTTCCTGGGTGGCCAGGGAGTATTCACCGCCCTGATCTGCGCCATTTGGTCGGTCGAACTGATCCGCTTGCTGAAAAAGTACAACATCACCATCCGCATGCCGGAGCAGGTTCCCCCCGCCATTGCTCGTTCATTTGAACTGCTGTATCCGGTGGTAGGCATTCTGTTGACGGTCTACCCCGCCAGCCTCCTGATGCAGAGCGAATTCCAACTGCTGCTGCCAGCCGCAATTATGCAGGTATTCCAGCCACTGATTTCCGTTGGCGATACGCTGCCAGCCATCCTGTTGGCGGTGCTGATTGCCAACCTGCTGTGGTTTGCCGGTATTCACGGCGACAACATCGTGACCGGCCTGCTGAACCCGATCTTTATGGCTAACCTGGCGACCAACGCCGCGCTGGTCGCCAACGGTGCCGCCATGACCCAAACGCTGACCGCACCATTCTGGTCATTCTATGTCTGTATTGGCGGCTCTGGCTCCACGCTGGTGCTGGCCTTCCTCTATCTGCGCAGCCGCTCCATTCATCTGCGCACCATCGGCAAGCTGAGCGTAGTCCCGGCGGCGTTCAATATCAACGAACCGCTGCTGTTCGGTTCGCCGGTGGTGATGAACCCAACGCTGTTTATCCCGCTGATTGTGGTGCCGATGGTTAACGCCACTCTGGCTTATTTCGCCCTGCACTGGGACATGGTTGAGAAAATGGTGGCGATGGCCCCCTGGACCGCTCCAGCACCGCTGGGAGCGATGATCTCCGCCTCCTGGGATATCCGTGCCGCCGTATTGGTATTGGTGCTGATGGTGATAGACCTGGCGATCTGGCTGCCGTTCTTCAAAGTGTATGAAAAACAACTATTGGCGCAGGAACACGAGCAGGCCGAGGCTGAACGCGAAGCCAGTAATGCCGCTGCCGCGCAGTAACAGGAGAGATAACGTGACTGAACTGATGGCTGAAGTCAGCCAGGATTTTGAAAGCACCATTATGGAGCTGCTGGTATTTGCCGGTAGCGCCCGCAGCAGCGCGCTGATGGCTTTGCAACAGGCCCGTGCCGGTGATTTTATCGGCTCCGCCGAACATATGGCCGAATCCAGGCAGGCGGTGAAACAGGCCCATCGCATTCAAACCCAACTGATCGGCATGGACGAAGGCTGCGGCAAACTGGCCATCACCCTGATCACCGTGCACGCGCAGGATCATTTGATGAACGCCATGGTCATCCAGGATCTGGCCGATGACATGATCGAACTTTATCGCCGTCAGGCACAGCAGGAGGCCCGCTCATGAGTTCATTAAAAATCGCTATTATTGGCGGCGGCAGCAGCTACACGCCGGAACTGGTGGAAGGCCTGATCCTGCGAATTGAAGAGCTGCCGGTGACCGAGCTGGCGTTGGTGGACGTTGAGCCTGGCCGGGAGAAGGTCGAGATCATTGCCGCATTAACCCAGCGTATGCTGGCCCGTAACGGCCTGGAGCAAGTGAAGGTCAGCGTGCATTTCGACCTGGACGAGGCCATTCGCGGTGCCAGTTTCGTACTCACCCAGTTTCGCGTAGGTCAGTTGCCAGCCCGGGCAGCCGACGAACGCCTGGGTCTCAAATACCAGTTGATCGGCCAGGAAACCACCGGCGTTGGTGGTTTTGCCAAGGCGCTGCGCACCATTCCGGTGATGCTGAATATCGCCCGCAAAGTAGAACAGCTGGCACCCGATGCCTGGATCATCAACTTTACCAACCCGGCCGGGATCGTGACCGAAGCCGTTTCGCGCTATACCAAGGCGAAAATCATCGGCCTGTGTAACGTGCCGATCAGCATGCATCACATGATCGCCAATATGCTGAAGGCCCCTTACGCCGAGGTACAGTTGCAATTCGCCGGGTTGAACCACATGGTGTGGGTCCACCAGGTGCTACAAAACGGCAAGGACGTGACCGGCAAAGTGATCGACATGCTGTGTGACGGTGCCGCGCTGACCATGAACAACATCAAGGAAGAGCCTTGGCCGCCGGAGTTCCTGCGCGCCGTTGGGGCGATCCCCTGCCCTTATCACCGCTATTTCTACCAGACCAAAGAGATGCTGGCAGAAGAGGTTGCCGCTGCTGCCGAACGCGGTACCCGTGCCGAACAGGTCATGAAAGTAGAGAAGGAGTTGTTCGAGCTGTATGCAGACCCACATCTCGACAGCAAGCCCCAGCAACTCAGTTTCCGTGGCGGTTCCTTCTATTCCGAAGTGGCGCTGGAGCTGATCCGTGCCATTCACAACAATCTCGGCACGCAATTAGTGGTCAATACCGCAAACCGTGGCGCTATTCGCGGTTTGCCAGACGATGCTGTGATAGAAACCAACTGTATCGTCGATGCTCAGGGCGCCCATCCGCTGACGTTTGGCCAACTGCCGGATTCGATGCATGCGCTCACCCAGCAGGTTAAAGCCTATGAACGCCTGACGATAGAGGCCGCCGTGCATGGCGATCGCCGCAGTGGGCTGCTGGCACTGGTCACCAATCCCCTGGTCGCCAACGCCCAAATTGCCCAGCCGCTGCTGGCAGAGGTGCTGGAGGTGAATAAAGCCTATTTACCGCAGTTTAACGCATAACCATCAACATTGGGTTCGGCTCGCCGGGCCCACTTATCTCCTGTAATCTGATCAAGTGGGGGATAAGCCCGTAATCAGGAGCAGCAAAATGGTGACACTGGAAGATGTCGCAGCGATAGCGGGCGTATCCCGCGCGACTGTGTCACGCGTGGTCAACGGCGACAACAAGGTCAAAGCGCTCACCCGCGAGAAGGTCAAACGGGCGGTGGCCGAACTGGGCTATACCCCCAACCCGGCGGCCAGGGCGTTGGCATCCAGCCAAAGCAACACCTTGGGCCTGGTCACCACCTCATACCGAGGCGGCTTCTTTGGTGCCCTGATGGATTTTGTCCAAACCGAGGCCGAGTCCAACGGTAAACAGCTGCTGGTGACCCAAGGCCGTAACAGTGCAGAAAATGAACTGCTGGCGATCCAACGCCTGTTCAGCCTGCGTTGCGACGGCGTGATCCTGCACGTGCGCTGCCTCAGCGACGATCGGCTACGCCAGTTGGCTGCCGAACAGCACGCCTTTGTGCTGCTGGATCGCCTGGTCCCGGGCCTGGAAGATCGCTGTGTCACCTTCGATCACGTTTACGCCAGCCAGCTTGCTACCCAGCAGTTGATCGACGCGGGCCATCGGCGCATTGCCTGTATCAGCGGCCCAGCCCAGCGAGCCTCCAGCCAACTGCGGTTACAAGGATTCCTCAATGCGATGCAGGCCGCCAACCTGCAACCGCTAGGCTGCCCGGAAGGGGTGTATGACCTGGAAAGCGGCTACCGGTGCACCGATCAACTGCTGCGTAGCAAAGTGCTGCCTACGGCGATTTACTGCTGCAACGAAGAAATGGCGATGGGTGCCCTGCTGGCGATCAATGAACGTCATCTGCGCGTACCGCAGGATATTTCGTTGATCTGCTATGACAGCGGCGAGCGAGCGCCTTTTGTCCGCCCGGCGCTCACCAGCGTGCATTTCCCCATTACCGAGATGGCGCAATATGCCGCTCGCCTGCTGATAGATCCACTGACCGCGCCGGTGAGCTTTGAGCCGAAGATCGTCCAGCGCGATTCGATCGCCACGCTCGGTAGTTGATCACATAAAACTTAATAACCGTTCATTGCTTGCATCAAAAAATCGATGCATATCACAAAAACTCCCGTTGTCTATGCTAGGATCCGCCTCCTGGTGGCCTGATCGGGATCTTTTCCAGTTTTTACCAGGAAAACCTGCGGCCTTATGCCAGCTTTAAACCCCAGGGATCTCAGGTTACGACCTGACAGCCCACGGGTATAAACCACAACAAAGATAATCAGGCCTATATACATGAATGACAGCAACCGCATCCGGCTAACCTGGATCAGCTTCTTCTCTTATGCGCTGACCGGTGCATTAGTGATCGTCACAGGGATGGTGATGGGAAACATCGCAGAGTATTTCAACCTGCCGGTTTCCAGCATGAGCAATACCTTTACCTTCCTTAACGCGGGTATTTTGATTTCAATCTTCCTCAATGCCTGGCTGATGGAAATCATTCCGCTGAAACGTCAGCTGATCTTTGGCTTTATCCTGATGCTGTTGGCCATCGCCGGGCTGATGGTGGGCAAAAGCCTGACCCTGTTCTCGCTGTGCATGTTTGTACTCGGCGTGGTCAGCGGTATCACCATGTCGATCGGCACCTTCCTGATCACCCATATGTATGCTGGCCGCCAACGCGGTTCACGCCTGCTGTTTACCGATTCCTTCTTCAGCATGGCCGGGATGATCTTCCCGATCGTCGCCGCGATGCTGCTGGCACGCAGCATTGGCTGGTACTGGGTTTACGCCTGTATCGGGTTGCTGTACCTGGCCATCTTCGTGCTGACGCTGTGCTCCGAGTTCCCGGTTCTGGGTAACAACGGGGAGAAAAGCAGCGAGCCGGTGGTGAAAGAGAAATGGGGTGTCGGAGTGCTGTTCCTGGCTATCGCCGCGCTGTGCTACATCCTTGGCCAGTTGGGCTTTATCCAATGGGTGCCGGAATACGCCACCAAAACCTTCGGCATGAATATCGACCAGGCGGGCAAGGTGGTCAGCAATTTCTGGACTTCTTACATGATCGGTATGTGGGTGTTCAGCTTCGTGCTGCGCTTCTTTGACCTGCAACGCATCGTCACCGTGCTGGCTGCGCTGGCAACGGGTGCCATGTACCTGTTTATCAGCACCGATAATCCTGAGTACCTGAGCTACTACATCATGGCTCTGGGCTTCGTCTCCAGCGCGATCTACACCACGCTGATCACGCTCGGTTCTCAGCAAACCAGGGTTTCCTCACCGAAACTGGTCAACTTTATCCTGACCTGCGGCACCATCGGCACTATGCTGACCTTCGTAGTCACCGGCCCGATCGTTGCCAGCAGCGGAGTCCATGCCGCGCTGACTACGGCCAACGGCCTGTATCTGGCCGTGTTTGTGATGTGTCTGCTGCTCGGTTTTGTAACCAAGCACCGCAACCATGGGCATACCACGCACTAACTGCTGCTAGTTTTCCCCATGAGGGTTCTGCCAACGCAGAACCCTTTTTTATGTCTAACGCCTGAAGTCGACCTGTTCTTCCTGCTTCAGATACAGCGTGGTTTGCGCAGGCTGGGTGGCCGCAATGACCGCACCAGCACGGATCGAATAGCGTACCGGCGTCTGGCGGCGTACTGCGTCAAAACCGCTGTCTGCGGGTAAGATCACCAAATCGGCACTATTACCTGCACGCAAACCGTAATCTGCCAGGTTCAAGGTTCGTGCGCTGTGGGTGGTGATCAGATCCAATCCGGCATCGATCTGGCCATAGCCCATCAGTTGGCAGACATGAAGCCCCATATGCAGCACCTGCAACATATTGGCGGTGCCCAGCGGATACCAGGGGTCAAACACGTCGTCATGACCAAAACAGACGTTGATGCCCGCTTCCAACATCTCCTTCACCCGGGTGATGCCACGCCGTTTAGGATAGGTATCGAAACGGCCTTGCAGGTGAATATTCACCAACGGGTTGGCCACGAAGTTGATACCGGACATTTTCAGTAACCGGAACAGCCTTGAGGTATAGGCCCCGTTGTAGGAATGCATCGCGGTGGTATGGCTGGCGGTAACCTTGGCGCCCATCTCCAGCTTCAACGCCAACGCGGCCACGGTCTCCACAAAGCGGGACTGCTCGTCGTCAATCTCGTCGCAGTGCACGTCCACCAGCCGATCATATTTCTGTGCCAGGGCAAAGGCCTTGTGCAGCGACTCCACGCCGTATTCGCGGGTGAACTCAAAATGCGGGATGGCCCCGACCACATCCGCCCCAAGCCGTAACGCCTCCTCCAGCAGGGCTTCCCCATTGGGATACGACATGATCCCTTCCTGAGGGAAGGCCACGATCTGCAGCGTGATCCAAGGAGCGACCTCCTGCTTGACCTCCAGCATAGCCCGCAACGCGGTCAGCGTAGGATCGGACACGTCGACATGGGTGCGCACATGCTGTACGCCGTTGGCGATTTGCCATTTCAGCGTCTGCCACGCGCGCTGCTTCACGTCTTCATGGGTGAGCAGTGCTTTGCGCTCTGCCCAGCGTTCAATGCCTTCAAACAGCGTGCCGGACTGGTTCCATGCGGGCTGCCCGGCGGTTTGCGTGGTATCCAGGTGGATATGCGGCTCGATAAACGGCGGCAGCGCCAGCCCACCCTCGGCGTCCAACACGTCGCTGCGCCATTCCAGCCCCTCAGGTTGTGGAATGATATGCGCGATCCGTCCCTGATCGATGGCCAACTGCCACAGCCCTTCATGCCCGCTCAGGCGCAGGTTATCGATAAACTTTACCGGATTGTTCGCCATTTTTTACCTCTGCTCGGCTCACTATTTGGTTCATCATACTGACCCAATGGTGGACTGACAAAGTCACCGCTTGGCTTTACTTACCCTGGCTACTCCTCAATGAATGCTTTTTTCATTAACTGTCTCGATTCAGCTAAAATTGAGAAAAAACCACGGCTTATCAAATAACGATAAATATCATAGAAATACCACCTTAGAGGTATATAGGGGCTACTTTGACCTGTATCAATAAATTGCCTTCTGGGAGGAATAAGGTACATCCAGGAAATCAGAATTTTGAGGCAATAATGAGCAGAGTCCAACTCGCGGTTATCGGCAACGGTATGGTCGGCCACCGCTTTATCGAAGATCTGCTGGAAAAGGCAGACAAAGACCAGTTCGACATCACCATCTTTTGTGAAGAGCCGCGCATCGCCTACGACCGCGTACACCTCTCCTCCTATTTCTCCCACCACACTGCCGAAGAACTTTCGCTGGTCCGCGAAGGCTTCTATGAAAAACAGGGCGTCAACGTGCTGGTGGGTGAGCGCGCCATAACCATTAACCGCGCAGAGAAAGTGATCCACTCCAATACCGGCCGCACGGTGTATTACGACAAGCTGATCATGGCGACCGGCTCCTATCCGTGGGTCCCGCCGATCAAAGGCTCAGAGACTCAGGATTGCTTCGTTTACCGCACCATCGAAGATCTCAACGCCATCGAATCCTGCGCCCGCCGCAGTAAGCGTGGCGCAGTGGTGGGCGGTGGCCTGCTCGGCCTGGAAGCGGCTGGCGCACTGAAAAGCCTGGGCGTGGAAACCCATGTGATCGAGTTCGCGCCGATGTTGATGGCAGAACAGCTCGATCCGATGGGGGGCGACCAGTTGCGCCGCAAGATCGAACGCATGGGTGTCAAGGTCCACACCGGCAAAAACACCACCGAAATCATCAACGGCGGCAAAAGCGCACGCAAAATCATGCACTTTGCCGACGGCAGCGAGCTGGAGGTCGATTTTATCGTCTTCTCCACCGGCATCCGCCCACAGGACAAACTGGCTCACCAATGTGGGCTGGCTACCGCCCCACGCGGTGGCATTGCGATTAACGATAACTGTCAGACCTCCGATCCGGACGTTTACGCCATCGGCGAATGCGCCTCCTGGCAGCAGCGCACCTTCGGCCTGGTGGCCCCAGGCTACAAGATGGCTCAGGTCACCGCCGACCATCTGCTGAACCGTGAAAACAGCTTCCAGGGTGCCGATATGAGCGCCAAGCTGAAGCTGCTGGGGGTCGATGTTGGGGGTATTGGTGATGCACACGCGCGTACCGAAGGCGCCCGCAGCTACGTCTATCTGGATGAAAGCAAAGAGGTCTATAAGCGCCTGGTCGTCAGCGCAGACAACAAAACGTTGCTCGGCGCGGTGCTGGTCGGCGATACCAGCGACTACGGCAACCTGTTGCAGTTGGCCCTGAACAGCATCGAACTACCGGAAAACCCGGACAGCCTGATCCTGCCAGCCCATGCCGGCAGCAAACCGGCCATCGGCGTAGATTCGCTGCCAGAAACCGCACAGATCTGCTCCTGCTTCGACGTCAGCAAGGGCGATATCATCAAAGCGGTGAATATGGGCTGCCATACCGTAGCGGCGATCAAGTCCGAGACCAAGGCCGGTACCGGCTGCGGCGGTTGTATCCCACTGATCACCCAGGTGCTGAACGCCGAACTGAGCAAACAGGGCATCGAGGTTAACCATCACCTGTGCGAGCACTTTGCCTATTCCCGCCAGGAGCTGTACCACCTGATCCGGGTCGAAGGCATCAAGACCTTCGACGAGCTGTTGGCGAAATATGGTAAAGGTTACGGCTGTGAAGTGTGTAAACCCACCGTCGGCTCACTGCTGGCCTCCTGCTGGAACGAATATGTGCTCAAGCCTCAGCACACGCCGCTGCAAGACACCAACGACAACTTCCTGGGCAACATCCAGAAAGACGGCACCTACTCGGTGATCCCACGCTCTGCCGGTGGTGAAATCACGCCGGAAGGTCTGATCGCCGTCGGCCAGATTGCCAAAGAATACAACCTGTACACCAAAATGACCGGCTCGATGCGTATCGGCATGTTCGGTGCGCAGAAAGACGATCTGCCTGCCATCTGGAGCAAGCTGATCGCCGCCGGTTTCGAAACCGGCCACGCCTACGCCAAGGCGCTGCGTATGGCAAAAACCTGTGTCGGCAGCACCTGGTGTCGCTATGGCGTGGGTGACAGCGTTGGCTTCGGCGTGCAGCTTGAACACCGCTACAAAGGCATCCGTACCCCGCACAAGATGAAGTTTGGCGTTTCCGGCTGCACCCGCGAGTGTGCCGAGGCACAGGGTAAAGACGTCGGCATTATTGCCACCGAGAACGGCTGGAACCTGTATGTCTGCGGCAACGGCGGGATGAAACCACGCCATGCCGATCTGTTGGCTGCCGATCTCGACAACGAAACGCTGATGCGTTACCTCGACCGTTTCATGATGTTCTACATCCGCACCGGCGATAAGTTGCAGCGTACCTCGGTCTGGCTGGAAAGCCTGGAAGGCGGCATCGATTATCTGCGCAAGGTGATTATCGACGACAAGCTGGGCATCAACGCACAGTTGGAAACCGAAATTGCTCGCCTGCGTGAAGCAGTGATCTGCGAATGGAAAGCAACTGTCGAAAATCCTGCATCGCAGGTGCGTTTCGCTCACTTTATTAACAACAGCCAGCGCGATCCTAACGTTCAGGTCGTGGCCGAGCGCGAGCAACATCGCCCCGCACGCCCGGATGAACGCATTCCCGTTACCTTGCTGGAAACCGAGGAGAACAACGCATGAGCCAGTGGATCACCGTTTGCCCCATCGCCGATATTCTGCCCGCGACCGGCGTGTGCGCGCTGATCGGCACCCAGCAGGTGGCGATATTCCGCCCCTATGCCGACGAACGGCTGTATGCCATCAGCAATATCGACCCATATGCCCAGGCCAGCGTGCTCTCACGCGGCCTGATTGCCGAGCATCAGGGTGAGCTATGGGTCGCCAGCCCGCTGAAAAAACAGCATTTCCGCCTGCACGACGGTTTCTGTCTGGAAGATGAGAGCCGCTCCGTGGCCAGCTTCGCCAGCCGGGTAGTCGACGGCCTGGTTCAGGTGGCGGCTAAGTAATCCTTCGTCCCTAACCCCCCCCCTCTCCCAAAGGGAGAGGGGGCTGCCGAGAGCACGTAGTTAGCCCATGCAGCTACGGAAAGTAGGGAGTGAGAACAACAAAGGCAAGGTAAATCGCTAAGCAATCAACTAGCTCGATCGGTCCCCTCTCCCTGTGGGAGAGGGTTAGGGTGAGGGCGTTTCTTTTTGCCTAACTGACCGGCATTACCCTTATTACAAACACACTTTTTATTATTTATTTCCAGGGAAATCTATGTTCACTGACACCATCAACAAATGTGCTGCCAACGCGGCACGCATCGTCAAACTGGCCAAAGAGAGTCCGCTCGGCTTCTGGATCAGTTCCGCTATGGCCGGGGCCTACGTCGGCCTTGGCATCATCCTGATCTTTACCCTCGGCAATCTGGTGGATCCCTCCATCCGTCCGTTGGTGATGGGTGCCACCTTCGGTATCGCACTGACGCTGGTGATCATCGCTGGCTCAGAGCTGTTCACTGGCCACACCATGTTTCTGACGCTGGGCGTCAAGGCCGGTACCATCAAGCACAGCCAGATGTGGGCCGTGCTGCCGCAAACCTGGTTGGGTAATTTGCTCGGTTCGGTGCTGGTCGCGTTGATGTATTATTACGGCGGCGGTAGCCTGCTGCCGATAGATACCAGCCTGGTGCATACCGTGGCACTGGCAAAAACCACCGCCCCGGCAGAAGTGCTGTTCTTCAAAGGCGTGCTGTGTAACTGGCTGGTTTGCCTGGCAATCTGGATGGCACTGCGCGTTGAAGGCGCGGCCAAATTCATCGCCATCTGGTGGTGTTTGCTGGCGTTTATCGCTTCCGGTTACGAGCACTCGGTGGCCAACATGACGCTGTTTGCCCTGTCCTGGTTCGGCCACCACAGTGAAGCCTATACCCTGAGCGGTATCGGTCATAACCTGCTGTGGGTGACTCTGGGCAATATGGTCTCTGGTGCCGTCTTTATGGGCCTCGGCTACTGGTACGCCACGCCGCGTACTCAGCGTCCGCAGGCAGAGATCACCGCTGCACGCCAAAACGCATAATGATTTTGGGGGCGATCGCCCCCCTTAGCCACTTCCCCGAGGATTGCCGATGGATTACTTACCCATTTTCTGCCAACTGCAACATAAATCCTGCCTGCTGGTCGGCGGCGGGGAAGTAGCTGAACGTAAGGCTCGCCTGCTGCTGGAGGCCGGTGCGCAGTTAACCGTCAACTCACTCCAGTTCAGTGAACAATTCCATATCTGGGCCGAGCAGGGCCAGATGACGTTGGTAGCAGGTGAGTTTTCTGCCGACTTGCTGGCAGAAAAATGGTTAGTGATTGCCGCAACCGATCGGGTGGAGGTTAACGCCTTGGTCTATCAGTGTGCTAACCAACTGCGGGTGTTCTGCAATGTGGTGGACGACCCCAAATGCGCCAGCTTTATCATGCCTTCGATTATCGATCGTTCGCCGATTATGGTGGCCGTTTCTTCCGGAGGCAAGGCCCCGGTGCTGGCACGTCTGTTACGGGAAAAACTGGAAGCCATTCTGCCGCAGCACCTGGGTCGACTGGCTCAGTTGGCGGGTTCATTGCGCCAGCGGGTGAAGCAGGAGTTTGGCAGCATTGGCGCTCGTCGTCGCTTCTGGGAAAGGTTGTTCGTACACGACAGGCTGGCGCAATCCCTGGCCAACGACGATACTCCACAGGCCAACCAGCAGGTTGAAAAGCTGTTCGCCGATCGGCCTGAAGAACAGGGCGAAGTGGTGCTGGTAGGCGCAGGCCCCGGTGATGCTGGCCTGCTGACGCTGAAAGGCCTGCAACAAATCCAACAGGCTGACGTGGTCGTTTACGATCGCCTGGTCTCTGAAGAAATTATGGCCCTGGTGCGCCGTGATGCCGAGCGCATTTTTGTGGGCAAGCGTGCCGGATACCACTGCGTACCACAGGAACACATCAATCAAATCCTGGTGGAACAGGCCCGGCGGGGCCTGCGCGTCGTCCGGTTGAAAGGAGGCGATCCCTTCATCTTTGGCCGGGGTGGCGAAGAACTGGAAACCCTGGCCGAAGCGGATATTCCCTTCTCGGTAGTGCCGGGGATCACTGCGGCTTCGGGTTGTTCGGCTTACAGCGGCATTCCCCTCACCCACCGCGATCACGCGCAAAGCGTGCGTTTGGTGACGGGCCATGCCAAGGCCGACGGTGGATTGGACTGGGCACAGCTTGCCGCCAAGCAGCAGACACTGGTGTTCTATATGGGGCTCACTCAGGCGGCAGAAATCCAGCAACAGTTGATCGCTCACGGTATGGCTGCCTCGATGCCGGTGGCGCTGGTAGAAAACGGTACCTCAACTCGCCAGCGGGTGATCGAAGGCGAGTTGGCACAGTTGGGTGAGCTAGCCAAACAGGCTGCCAGCCCAAGCCTGATTATCGTTGGCAGCGTCGTCAGCCTACGCAGCAAACTGAACTGGTTTGCCAGCAGACAAGCTCCGGCAGAGCTGAACAAAATGGCATAAAAAAAGCGACCCTTCGGCCGCTTCAGATTGGTAACAATTTTGGGCGCCGCATGCTGCGCCCTAGGCTGAGGCTTTGTCTGCATCCATTACGGATGAGGTACAAAACCTACGGCCTCATACACCTTCGCCAAGGTTTCCTGCGCACGAGCTCGGGCTTTCGCCGCGCCATCACGCATCACCTGCTGTAACAGAGCCTCATCGTTGCGGAAACGGTGATAACGCTCTTGCAGCTCGGTCAACATACCAGACACGGCCTCTGCTACAGCGCCCTTCAGGTGACCATACATCTGGCCTTCAAACTCGGCTTCCAACTGGGCAATGCTCTTGCCGGTCACACCGGAAAGGATATCCAGCAGGTTGGACACCCCCGCTTTATTGGCAACGTCGTAACGAATGACCGGCGGATCCTGGGAATCGGTCATCGCACGTTTGATCTTCTTGGTGACCGCCTTAGGATCTTCCAGCAGGCCGATCACGTTGTTACGGTTATCGTCCGACTTGGACATCTTCTTGGTCGGCTCTTGCAGCGACATCACGCGCGCACCGGATTTCGGAATAAACGGCTCCGGCACCTTGAACACGTCGCCGTACAGCGCATTGAAGCGCTGGCCAACGTCACGGCTCAGTTCCAGATGCTGTTTCTGGTCTTCACCGACCGGCACCTGATTGGTCTGATACAGCAGAATGTCTGCCGCCATCAGCACCGGATAGCTGAACAGACCGGCGTTGATGTTTTCCGCATAGCGCGTCGATTTGTCCTTGAACTGGGTCATGCGGCTCAGTTCACCGAAGTAGGTATAGCAGTTCAGCACCCAGCTCAGTTGCGTATGTTCCGGTACATGAG
This sequence comes from Serratia sp. 2723, assembly GCF_050434425.1. NCBI lineage: Bacteria > Pseudomonadati > Pseudomonadota > Gammaproteobacteria > Enterobacterales > Yersiniaceae > Serratia > Serratia sp. 2723. Next base: position 110,315 of record NZ_JBNDIN010000010.1, on the reverse strand, counting down.
ACTGCACGAAGATGGTGCTTTTCTCTGGATCGATACCACAGGCCAGGTACAGCGCCAGCGTATCCAGGGTGGCTTTACGCAGCTGTTGTGCATCCTGACGCACGGTGATGGCATGCAGGTCGACGATGCAGTAGATACAATCAAACTCGTCCTGCAGTTGCACCCACTGGCGCAGCGCCCCCATGTAGTTGCCGATAGTCAGTTCACCGGACGGCTGCGCGCCGCTGAAAACGATGGGCTTACTCATAGTTAAATTTCCCGATCTTCTAAAGATGACAGCCCAAGTGCGGGCAACAAATCGGCGAAGCGCTCCAACACGCGGTCGGGGTGGCTCAGGGCGATCGCTTCACCGTAGTTATATCCATAAGTCAGACCGACGCTCGGGCAACCTGCCGCCTGCGCCGCCTGAATATCATTGCGCGAATCCCCGACGAACAGCACTTCACCGGCCCGCAGGCCAAGCTTGCCGAACACCAGATACAGCGGGGCAGGATGTGGCTTTTTCTCCACCACGTCGTCACCGCCGATAATCAGCGAGAAAAAGTCGATAATGCCAAGCGCCGTCAGCAGAGGGGCCACAAAGGGGGTCGGTTTGTTGGTGACCAGCGCCAGCGGGTAGCCTAGCTTGGCCAACTGGGTGAGCGTCTCTGTCACCTGCGGAAACAGACGGCTGCCGCTTTCTACGGTTTGCCCATAGTAATGGTCGAAACGTTGACGCATTTGCAAACACCGCTCAGGCGTGGCTTCCACCTCTGCCCAACGCAGCGCTCGCTGAACCAGCACATCGGCACCGTTACCAATCCAGGTGCCAACACGGGCCTCACCGGCCTGCGGCAGCCCCATTTCCGCCAACGTCATATCGATGGCCGCCGCCAAACCCGGCGCACTGTCTACCAGCGTGCCGTCGAGATCGAAGGCCAGACCACGGATAGCGCTAAAATCAGCCATGACTCACCTTTGCCAGCTCGCTGCGCATCTGATCGATCACCGCACGGTAATCCGGTTTGCCAAAGATGGCGGAGCCGGCCACGAACATGTCCGCACCCGCTGCTGCGATTTCGGCAATGTTGTCGACCTTCACGCCGCCGTCCACTTCCAGGCGAATGTCGCGGCCACTTTCGTCGATCAGTTTGCGAACCTGGCGCAGCTTGTCTAACGTACCATGGATAAAGGATTGGCCGCCAAAACCAGGGTTGACCGACATCAGCAGGATCACGTCGATCTTGTCCATCACGTAATCGAGATAGCTCAACGGCGTCGCTGGGTTAAACACCAGGCCAGCCTTGCAGCCGTTCTCTTTGATCAGTTGGATGGTGCGGTCGACGTGTTCGGAAGCTTCAGGATGGAAAGAGATGTAGGTTGCCCCAGCCTTGGCAAAGTCCGGCACGATGCGATCGACCGGTTTTACCATCAGATGGACGTCAATCGGTGCGGTAATGCCGTAATTGCGCAAGGCTTCGCACACCATTGGCCCGATCGTCAGATTAGGCACGTAGTGGTTATCCATCACGTCAAAATGCACCACGTCGGCACCGGCAGCCAACACTTTGGCAGTATCTTCACCCAGGCGGGCAAAATCTGCAGACAGAATGGACGGGGCAATCAAAAACTTTTTCATCCGCTTCTCCAAACGTAGGGTTCGAGTTATTCAGCTTATTTTGTACAGTGCCAAAAGTTCGTTCACTTTACTACGGCCTAAAATATTGCGGCTGATGGTGCGACGAGCCTTCACCACATGCAGCGAAGCATGCTGATACCAGTCACGCGTCAGCTCGGTGTCATGGTTGGAAATCAACACCGGCACCTGGTTTTCAACCGACAGCTGATGCGCAATGCGCGCCAGCCCTTGCTGATCGGCCAGACTAAAACTGTTGGTGTGATAAGCCGTAAAATTCGCCGTTGCCGACAGGGGAGCATAAGGCGGATCGCAATAGACCACCGCACCTTGGGTCGCCTTCACCATGGTATCGTGATAGTGCTCGCAGACAAAAGTGGCATTGCGTGATTTTTCAGCAAACCAATGAAGCTCTTCTTCCGGGAAGTAAGGTTTCTTGTAACGCCCAAACGGCACATTGAACTCGCCACGCAGGTTATAGCGGCACAGACCGTTATAGCAGTGGCGATTCAGATACAGGAACAGCAACGCGCGCCGATACTCATCGGTGGTGGTGTTGAACTCTTCGCGCAGCAGGTAGAACTGGTCTGAGTTATTGAATTCGTCGGTGAAAAGCAAGCGGGCATCGCGCACGAAATCATTCGTGCGCAGCTTAACGATGTTATACAGGCTGATAAGGTCGCTGTTGATATCAGCGAGAATATAAGCCTCGTACTCTGTGTTCAGGAAGACTGAACCCGCGCCCACGAAGGGCTCGATTAAGCAGTTACCCTCTGGTAAATGACGACGGATCTCGTCTATCAGCGGGTATTTTCCACCAGCCCATTTTAAAAAAGCGCGGTTTTTCTTCATGCCGTCAGTTAGCTACTTATTACAATTCAGAGCGGCGGATATGTACTCTGTTTCAGACAGCACATCAGCGCACAAAATTAATGATTATTTTTTCAGGTCTTGCTGTACTTGCTGTACAGGGCGGACCCATGGTTTTTTCGCCTGAACTTCCGCTGGCAGCGTAGCGATAGCACGCTTGGCTTCCGCCGAAGAAGCGTAGTTGCCGCTCACTAACACATACCAGGGTTTACCATCACGCTTGGTCTCGTACACCATAAAGTGTGGCAAATTCTGTTGCTTGGCAAAGGCATTCAACGTATCGGAGCGCGAGGCACTGCTCAACTGCAGCGTGTAATGGCTACCCGGTGCGGTCTTCAGTGAGCTTCCGCTGCCGCTCACCACACCACTCTTGCCGCTGGCCGGTGGGGTGTAAACCGTGGTGGTGGTCGCAGAAGGTTTGGCCGATGTGGCCGGTTTAGTTGCTGCTGGCTTGGTGGCGGGCGTTTTATGCGGCTGCGTCGCAGCGGTAGCATTGTTATGCGCCGCCGGACGCGCGGCAGCACCGTTCATCACGGTTGCCGGAGCGGTTGGCAAAGCGGAAACCGGGGCATTGATACTTTGCGCGGCAGCAGCATCAACCTGGCCTTGCTGGGACGACAGGGCATCGGCCATGTTGCCTGGCAGATCGACACGCTCACCAGCACCGCCCTGTGGTGCTACAGGTTGTGCTTCGGTCGGCGTGCTGGAGATAGGTGGGACGCTAACAGTCTGGGGCTGAGAGGTGCTGACACCGTTGTTATCGTTGGTATCCGTAGTACCGCCCGCAACGCCGTTGTTGCTGGTGGTCAGCGACGATGAGCCAGACAGATTGATGTCGCGGGTTGCCCCTTGCTGCGCAACCTCGTGCTTGGTGGGTGCTTTCAGCGCCGAACCGATACCGATGATCAGCAACAGCAGCACCAAAATGCCAATCCCAATCATCATATGCTGACGTGAAACGGCAAAACGCGGCCCAGTTGCGGCTGGCCGACGTGAACGCGAAGGACGGCGATCGCTGGTATCAGGCCTGAGATCGTCTTCTGGTTTAAACTCATCCATCTGAAACCCTCCAACTAGAGGCAAAATCCCGCCACCCAGGTGGTGCGAGACTATTAACCCGATGATGGCAAGGCGACATCTGTCTCGCCCTGCGCACAATTTTTATAGAGTCTAACAGCAGCCAAGCTACTGTTATAGTCCGCAAGCTCAAGCACTGTCGACCTGCGTCAAATTACGCCATCCATGGAATTGCCCGGCGGGCAAGGTACAGCCCGGATAGCAGCAGAGAAACGGCTGCATATCGACCTGGCGAAACGACGTTAACGCTATTGAGTGTAACCGACTTACGCGCGCTGTGTTGGTAAACAGTCGGCGATGGATGCCAGCACCAGCTCATGGGCGACACCGCCACGAACTTCGGCTTCACCAATGCGCTTTGGCAATACCAAACGCAACGCCCCGGCCAACACTTTTTTATCACGCAACATGTGTGGCAGATAGGCCTCAGGCGTCATCTCCTGCGGCCCGCAAACCGGCAACCCGGCGCGCAGCAGCAGCGCCTTGACCCGTTCGATATCGTCAGCCGAGAACTGGCCCAGGCGACGCGCTGTTTCAGCCGCCATCACCATGCCAGCCGCCACGGCTTCACCGTGCAGCCAGACACCATAGCCCATTTCGGCTTCGATGGCATGGCCGTAGGTATGGCCCAGATTGAGCAATGCCCGCAGACCGTTTTCACGTTCATCGGCGGCCACCACTTCGGCCTTCAACTCGCAACAGCGGCGGATGCAGTACGCTAACGCGTCCATATCCAGCGCAACCAGCGCATCGATATTATTTTCCAGCCAGACGAAAAAATCACCATCGAGAATAATCCCGTACTTGATCACTTCCGCCAGACCAGAGGAGAGTTCACGCGCCGGTAAAGTACGCAGGCAGTCCAGATCCACCACCACCGAAGCCGGTTGGTAGAAGGCGCCGATCATATTTTTACCGAGCGGATGATTGACGGCGGTTTTGCCGCCAACGGAGGAGTCCACCTGCGAGAGCAGCGTGGTAGGAACCTGGATAAAACGCACACCGCGTTGATAGCACGCGCTCGCAAAGCCGGTCAGATCGCCAATCACGCCGCCGCCGAGGGCAACCAGCGTGGTATCGCGACCGTGGGGCTTTTCCAGCAGCGCCGAGAACACCTGCTCGAGTACGGCCAGAGATTTATACTGTTCGCCATCAGGTAGAATCACCTGATCCACCACTACGCCGCCCTGTTCCAGCACCGACCGGATACGCTCCAGATACAAGGGTGCCAAAGTCTGGTTGGTGACCAGCATGACCTGTTCACCCGCCTTTAGCGGCATAAAAGAAGCCGGATCGTCAAACAATCCGGCGGCTATGGTAATCGGGTAGCTACGCTCCCCAAGCGTTACGGTAATTCTCTCCATGTCGCGCTCAGTTCTCGGTGTGGTTTATCCCCGCCAACGCGGGGAACACAATCAGAATTTCCGCATTTGCCCGCGGCCAACACGGAACCCGCTATCAGTTACTTTCCAGCATGTTGATAATCTGGTTGGCAACCACTTTAGCGCTTTGATCGTCGGTGCGGATAGTGACATCTGCAATTTCTTCGTACAACGGATTGCGCTCTCTAGCCAGCGCTTCCAGCACCTCACGAGGAGGAGAGTCTACCTGCAGCAGCGGACGTTTTTTGTCGCGCTGAGTACGGGCCAACTGCTTCTCGATGGTGGTTTCCAAATAGACCACGACACCACGCGCCGACAGGCGGTTACGCGTTTCACGCGACTTAACCGAGCCCCCGCCGGTAGCCAGCACAATCCCTTGCTTTTCCGTCAGTTCATTAATGACTTTTTCTTCACGATCGCGGAAACCTTCTTCCCCTTCCACGTCGAATACCCAGCCCACGTCAGCTCCGGTACGTCGCTCAATTTCTTGATCGGAGTCGAAAAACTCCATATTGAGTTGCTGAGCTAACTGACGGCCAATAGTGCTTTTGCCGGCACCCATAGGCCCAACCAGAAAGATATTGCGTTTCTCTGCCATGTTTTTCGGTATTACTAAGACAATTCGTTAATGATAACCCGCCCCGCCAATCAAATTAGCGGCGGGACCTAAACTGAAACCTCATGAGCGATAGTGCGAGATCAGACGAAAAATTATCTCAACACTCTTGGTAGTTTGGCAACCGAATAAATCACTATCCACGCCGCAGGAGGGAAACCATACGTTTTTAACGGCGTCTTATACCCTATGGATCCCAGGTTTCAACCTGGAAGACGACGGGTACAGCATTAACAAAAAAACCTCGGTGCTCAATTCGGTAACCCTTGTAAGCTAAATCTGCCGCAGCGTCAAACTCAGATGCCTCTAAGACACGAAAAAAAGTGCATTTGCTTGTCAACTTTTAAGCGTTTTCAACGGCCAGGATTTTGGACCAAGACCTCATGAACCGAGCATTGCAGCGAGATCTCCGCCTGGAGTTTATCTGAAAAAGTAACGGCATGTCGTGATTTGGCAGATTAACGGCAACTTTCGTCGGTTTCCCCCATTTGGTCTTGGCGTCACCACCGCGCCAAACATTACCATCGAGACAATTTAGACTTTAACCAGTGTGGGCGTGATGAAAATCACCAGCTCGCGCCTTTTATGCTGCTGATTGCTGTGTTTGAACAGCGCTCCCAGCCAGGGGATATCGCCCACGCCAGGGACTTTATCGGCCGCCTGGTTGCGCTGACGCTGAAAAATGCCCCCTAAGACAATGGTTTCACCATCTTTTACCGTCACCTGGGTTTTAATCTCCTGCTTGTCGATCGCCAGCGCCTCTCCATCGCCCTGTTTGATCGAACGCCCGGGCATATTCTGGCTGATTTGTAACGTCAGGGTGATGCGGCCATTGGGTAAAATCTTTGGCGTTACTTCCATGCCCAGCACCGCGTCCTTGAACTCGATCGAGGTGGCACCACTGGAACCGCTCGACACCTCGTAGGGAATTTCCGTGCCCTGTTTAATACTGGCGGTTTGCAGATGTGCGGTAAGCAGGCGCGGGCTGGCGATGATCTCCACCTGATTTTCCTGCTCCAGCGCCGACAACTCCAGATCCAGGATGCGCCCGCTGATGCGTGCCAGGTGAAAACCTGCCGTTATGGCGCTGTTCTCTACCGGCAGACCAACGCTGAAATTGTCTATCCGCAACTTTTTGGCTGGCCTTTCTTCTGCCGCCAGCCCCCACCTTACGCCAAGCTCCCGCAAATTCTCACTGCTGATGGTGACGATATGAGCAGCCAACTGCACCTGTTCCAGCGGGGTATCCATCTCTGCCACCCAGGTTTTCAACTGGACCAGCGCCTGAGCGGTGTCACGCAGCAGCAATGCGTTGGCGCGTTTATCCACCACGACGCTGCCACGCTCGGTCAACAATTTGCCACGTTGGCTATCCAGGCTCTGCGCTATCTCGCTGGCCTCCGCGTTTTGCAGCGTGATCGTCAGGTTGTGCAGCGGCTCCTGCTGCGCCAACGCCCGCTGCCGACGAAGCTGCTCCTGCTCATCCGGCAGAGGGAAAACCATCATCACATTGCCCTCCAGCGTCATCGTCAGCTTGCCCATGCGTAACACCACGGCTAGTGCCTGCTGCCAGGGAACATTGTCCAACCGCAGCGTCAGGTTGGTATCGACCCCCTCGGCTGCGACCAGGTTCAGGTCTTGATACTCCGCCAGCGCCTGTAAAATCAGGCTGGCCGGGGTATCATGGAACGCCAGCGACACCGGTTTTTCCGGCTGCACGCTCGCCATCACCGCCAATGGGAGAGCCAGCCACCCCACCAAAAGCCACTGATATCCTTTCATCACTTTTCCTTACGGTTTTTTTCCCAACGTGAGCACCACACTTCCCGAACGTGGCCGACATGCTTTTGCCCTATCCTGCGCAACGAGTTCAAGCTGCCGGGGCTGGATCTGCATCACTTGCCAATCCCCATCCAACACCCGCTGCCGGGGCAATAACCCCAACCACTGCCCCTGCGGAGTGATCACCCAGCCATAGCGCAAATCCGGCGTGCCAATAATCCCCTTCAGCCGCCAACCCTCCGGTGAAACGGCCGGATCGGCGCAGACCGCCGTTAGCGGTCGCTGGAACGGATCGCGATACTGTTCAGCCCACAGCGGGGACGAGAACAGCAGCCAAAACCACCACGCCTTATTCATCCACCACCTCTTCCGAACTCACCAGAGTCAGTTGAGTAGTTAACCCTTCGGGCTGCCTCTCGATGTTCATTTGCTCAATCCTTCGAGTGGATGGCAGCGCCTCCAGCAAGCGCAGCAAGCCCCCGAAATCCAGCTGTAACCTTATCTTTTGCTGGGCTGATTTCTCCTGCTGCTGGAAACGTAGCAGCCGTCCCCCAAGTTGATAGAGCTGAGCGCCTAAATCCCGCGGCTCACCGGGCACGATCAAAACCTGCTGCCCCAACCGCTGCTCAAGCTCAGCTAACGGCGGTAGCCGGCTCAGCTGTTGCTGGCGCTCGGCAATCTGGCGTTCCAACTGCTGACGCTGTTCATCCAGCCTTTCCCACCGTTGCCATTCCCCGGTGATCAACCCATTACAGGCCAACAGCCCAACCCCGGCTAATACCAACCATTGAGCCGCCAGCAGTTGCCAACCAGGCCGGGCTAGCCAGGGGATCAGCCAGTCTGACAGGGGCTTATCCATCCTGCCCCCAACGTGCCGTGAGAGTGAACGCCAACCCACCCTCCTTACGCTGTGTGACTTCAACCAGGCGGCAACCCTGCAACAATGGTAGCGCGGCCAATCGCCGTTCAAAGGTGATAATCTCCGCATACGCCCCACCTTGCCCCCACAATGAGATCCCCTTGTGGCTCTCTTCAAACCCCGTGAGCCACAGAGTGTCAGGCAGCGTTACCGAGAGCTGCTGCAATAGCGACAGGTAACGCAGGTTGTGCGAACGATTGTGCTGGTAACGGGCGTTTTCTGCGGTCAAACGGGCCAGTTCGGCCATCTTTTGCTGCGTCTGCTCAATACGCCCTGCCAGCTCAGTGTATTGCCGCGTTAAACCCTGCAGCATCGAATGTTGCCTGGCCTGTTGGTCGCACAGCCAAAAGTAGGCTGCCACGAGCATAGCCAGCACCAGCAGCAATTGAGCAACGAAGCAACGTAACCAGAAGGTATAGCGCTGCCGCTGCCGTCTGAGGCGCCAGGGCAACAGATTGACCTGGTACATCAGGCATCCTCGCGACGCAGCGCCAACCCGCCAGCCAACACAAATGCCATCGGCTGAGAGGGCAGCGGCGGGTATAAGCGGCTGAATGCCGTGAACGGTGACCAGGGTATGGCACCTTCAGGCGAGGCTTCGTCCAGCACGCTGCTGTAATACACCTCTTTCGCCCCCATGGCTGGGCAAGCTGAACGCATGGCCGCCAACGCCTGCTTGACGCCGACTGCTTCCCCCGCAGGCAAAACGCCATAAGCAAAAGGCATCGCTCGCGGTGCTACCCATAGCCATTCCGACTCCAGGCGATGCAGCAGCCCGGCATCGGGAGCCAAGCCGGCAAACGCCGCCATCATGTTTAGCGCATTGGGCGCGATATCGATTACCTGGGGATGCAGATCCGCCAGTTGCAGGCAATGCAGCCATTGTTGCAGCTCCTGCTGGCGGGCCGCGGTGAGCAGCAACTGATGGGTATTCGGCTGTGCCTGGCGGTAATCCATCGCCAACGTCTGGCTGTCTAACGGGAACTGTTTCAGTCCCTGGGTGGTGATGTAGTCATGGCGAACCGGCTCCTGCAAGCGCAGGTCTGGCAGGGGCAACGTCTGCTGTAAAACCCGCTGCGCGGGTAAAGCAATGCGTAAGGAAATATGTCTTGGTAACCGGCTACGCCACTGCTTGAGTTCCGTCACCAGCATGGCAGAACTCTCTAAATGCCCCGCCCGCAGCGCCGAGTAGGGCAATGCCTGTTGCCACCAGTGACGCAATTGCCAACCGTTACGCCGACGCTGCGCAGCCAGCGCTCTGATGCTGTGATCCTGGATATCCAACCCCACCTGCCACGTTTGAGAAAACATATTTCACCCCACCTCCGTACCCTCAGATAACAAAAGAACATATCCATGTTGCAGGCTTGCCTTTATACTACCGCGCGGTTGTTTATAAACTGCCCAATTGACATGAAATGGGAAATCTCAGGTGAAGTTCGTAAAGTATCTTTTAATCCTTGCAGTGTTTTGCATCGTGCTGGGAGCAGCCTCGATTTTTGGCTTGTACAAATATGTCGAGCCACAGCTGCCCGATGTCGCAACGCTGAAAGACGTGCGGCTACAAATCCCGATGCAGGTTTACAGCGCTGAGGGCGAACTGATCGCCCAATATGGTGAAAAACGCCGTATACCTCTCAAGCTGGACCAAATCCCACCGGTGATGGTGCATGCCTTCATCGCCACGGAGGACAGCCGTTTCTATGATCATCACGGGGTCGATCCCGTTGGTATCTTCCGTGCCGCGTCGGTCGCTCTGGTTTCCGGCCATGCTTCGCAGGGGGCCAGTACCATCACCCAGCAGTTGGCCAGAAACTTCTTCTTGAGCCCGGAACGCACCTTGATGCGCAAAATCAAGGAAGCCTTCCTGGCGATCCGCATTGAACAGATGCTGACCAAGGATGAAATTCTTGAGCTGTATCTGAACAAAATTTATCTGGGTTACCGCGCTTATGGCGTGGGGGCTGCCGCGCATGTCTATTTTGGTAAGGACGTCAGCCAACTGACGCTGAGCGAAATGGCCACCATTGCCGGGTTACCTAAAGCACCGTCCACCTTTAACCCGTTGTACTCCCACGATCGCTCCGTAGCGCGTCGTAACGTGGTGCTATCGCGGATGCTGGATGAGCGCTACATCACGCAGGCACAGTACGATCAGGCCCGCAGTGAACCTTTGGTAGCCAATTACCATGCGCCGGAAATCAGCTTCTCCGCCCCTTATCTTTCAGAGTTGGTGCGTCAGGAGATGATCAAGCGTTACGGTGAAAACGCCTATACCGACGGTTACAAGGTGTACACCACCATCACCAAGCGGCTGCAACAAGGCGCGCAGGAGGCGGTACGTAACAACATCCTCAACTACGACATGCGCCACGGCTATCGCGGCCCGTCAAACGTGCTGTGGAAAGTGGGTGAACCAGCCTGGGATCAGAAACAGATTGTCGATTCCCTGAAGAACCTGCCGAGCTACGGCCCGCTGTCTCCTGCAGTGATCCTGCAGGCAGATGCCAATCAGGCGGTCGCCATGCTGTCCGATGGCAGCCGTATTACGCTCCCCATGTCTGGTATGCGCTGGGCACGAGCGTTCAAGAGCGATACGGTGCAAGGCTCCACACCGAAGCGTGTCACCGATGTGGTACAGCCTGGCCAGCAGATCTGGGTGCGTAAAGTTAACGACAACTGGTGGCTGTCACAGGTGCCGGATGTGAACTCGGCGCTGGTGTCGCTCGATTCTAACACTGGCGCGATCAAGGCGTTGGTCGGCGGCTTCGATTTCAACCAGAGCAAGTTCAACCGCGCAACCCAGGCGCTACGCCAGGTGGGTTCCAACATCAAACCGTTCCTGTACACCGCAGCGATGGATAAGGGCCTGACGCTGGCCACCATTCTCAACGATCTGCCGATCACCCGTTGGGATGCCGGTGCCGGTACCGACTGGCGGCCGAAAAACTCGCCCCCCACTTACGACGGCCCTATCCGGCTGCGCCAGGGTCTTGGCCAATCGAAAAACGTGGTGATGGTGCGAGCAATGCGCGCCATGGGCGTGGACTATGCCGCTGAATATCTGCAACGCTTTGGTTTCCCGGCGCAAAACATCGTGCATTCGGAATCGCTGGCGCTGGGTTCGGCCTCGTTCACCCCGCTACAGGTGGCACGCGGCTATGCCGTGTTGGCCAACGGTGGCTATCTGGTTGACCCGTACTTCATCACCAAGATCGAAGACGATACGGGTAAAGCGATATTCGAAGCCAAACCGAAAGTAGTGTGCAATAGCTGCAACCTGCCGGTGATCTACGGCGATACGCATCGTTCGGCCATGCTTTCCGATGATAATGTCGAGAACGTGGCAGTCTCACAGGAAGGCAGCAATGCCAACGTACCGATGCCGCAGCTTGAGCAGGTCACCCCGGCGCAGATGCAGCAGGATAACGAACAGCAATATGCGCCACATGTGATCAGTACTCCGCTGTCGTTCCTGATCCGCGATGCGTTGAATACCAATATCTTCGGTGAACCGGGCTGGATGGGTACGGGCTGGCGCGCAGGCCGCGATCTTAAACGTCATGATATCGGCGGCAAAACCGGTACCACCAACAGTTCGAAAGATGCCTGGTTCTCCGGCTACGGCCCAGAAACGGTGACATCGGTGTGGATCGGTTTCGACGATCACCGCCGCAATCTTGGCCGTGCCTCCGCTTCGGGTGCCATCCCGGATCAGATTTCCGGTGGTGAAGGTGGGGCGAAGAGTGCTCAACCGGCTTGGGATGATTTTATGAAGGTGGCGCTGGAAGGCATGCCAGAACAGAAAGTCACGCCGCCGCCGGGGATTGTCAGCGTGACCATCGACAAGAGCACCGGCAAACTGTCCAACGGGGGCGGAGGTAGCCGTTCCGAGTACTTTATCGAAGGCACTCAACCCACGGAGTTCTCGGTACATGATGCCGGAACCACCCTGACAGACCCAGGTGGCGAAAGCCACGAGCTGTTCTAAAAACGACAATGGCCAGAGCAATCTGGCCATTTTTTTATCTTGACTGTCGGGTGCAGCAGCAGCGCCCCTACACAACGTAACGTAGCCGGTGGAATCAGGTCAGCGTGAACCGCGCAGGAATGCCTCTGTCAGGAACAATGCGCTGACATTACGCGCCTCACGAAAGTCCGGTTCCGCCAGCAGTGCCATCATGTTGGCTATCGGCCAACGCACCTGTGGTAACGGCTCTGGCTCGTCCCCCTCCAGGCTTTGCGCATAGAGGTCATGTGCCAGCACGATATTCATCTGGCTGGAAAAATAGGAAGGTGCCATCGTCAGTTTGCTGAGGAAATCAAAGCGCCCGGCCCCAAAGCCGACTTCTTCCATCAGTTCGCGGTTGGCGGCTTCCAACACCCCTTCACCAGGATCGATCAGCCCTTTGGGGAAGCCCAGCTCATAGGATTCGGTGCCCACCGCATATTCACGGATCAGCAGCAAATCATCCCCTATCACCGGCACAATCATCACCGCTTCACGTTCCGAAGGGCGCATACGTTCATAGACCCGCCGCACACCGTTACTGAACTCCAGATCGACCGACTCAACGTTAAACAAACGCGAGCGCGCGACCGTTTCTACTTTCAGAATTTTAGGTTTTTGCAGCTGTTTATCCATGATTGCCTCAAATAGGTTAACCGCCTAATACACTGAATACTCAGCACTCTCAGGCAAGTAACCAGGATAATAATATGCGCGTTGTGCCAGACAGCAAGAGGGTCAACCGCTGACTAAACTCGATCTTGATCACATTGTGCGTTAATGGGAACCCTTACCGCAACGAGCTTAGCCTGTAATTTACTTTTTTTTAACAAACCGGGCCAGCAGCTGTCCCGGTGGATAAAAAAACAGGTAGGCAAATAGGATAATCCTGATATCCGGAAACCATGAGGATTGCTATGCTCGTGCAGGTTAAAAAATCGTACGGTGAATGCCTAACGATAGCCACGAATGAGAGCCGGATAACAACTAAACGGTGGGTCATTCTATCCCTGTGCGGTTAACTCCGTATAATGTCTGGCTTTGCGTAAGGATTGGCGGTTTCATGGGTGTAGGACGAGAATAGCATGAGCACAATAGCGTTGATATTGGCCTTAGCGCTAGCCTGCCTGACCGCTGCTGGCCTCTACTTGTGGTTTAAATTCCGCTCCCGGTCAGCCTTGGCTGGTATCCTGCCGTTCGTCAAACCTACCCACCGCAAACTGACCTCACCAGAGCGGGCAGCTATCGAGTATTACCTCAACCAACAGAACCGCCTGGGCAACAAACTGCTGTCAGGTTCCGCTTCCCTGCCTTCTGTCAGGCTGGCGTTGACCGCACAGAGCGACAACGTTTACCCGATCACCCATGCCATCACCCGCTATGGTCTGGCCAGCGATGACCCCAACAACTGGCGCTACTATCTCGACTCGGAAGAGATCCACCTGCCTCCATTCTGGGAGCAGTACATCAGCGCCGATAACCATGTCGAAGTGATCAAGACCCAGACGCTACCGCTGGTGATCTCACTCAACGGCCATTCGCTGCTGGATCATATTTACGACAGTCCGCCTTCGCCGGTAGTGACTGCAACCCCGACTAGAAACGCCTCCATCCGCAAAGAAGAGAGCGAACATATTGAACTGGTGAACATCCGCAAGGAAACCCGCGAGGAACATGAACTTAACCGGCCAAACGGCGTCAAGGAAGCTGCCCTCATCTCTGCTGCCCTGCTGCTGCTGTTCCTCAGCCTGATCAGCCCGGTGGTAGTGATCCCCTGGATCATTCTGGTAGCGGTGCTGATGATCGTCTGGGGCTGCTGGCATCTGTTGCGTCGCCCGGGCGAAAAAGAGCTGAAAGAGGTGCACTGTCTGCGCGGCACGCCAAAGCGCTGGGGCTTATTCGGTGAGTCCAATCAGGGGCAAATCAGTAATATCTCTTTTGGCATTATCGATTTGATCTATCCCCCACACTGGCTGCCTTACCTGAATGCGGACCTGGGTAAAACCACCAATGTGGATATCTACCTCAACCGGCAGGTGGTACGTCAGGGGCACTATCTTTCCCTGCATGACGAAGTGAAGAACTTCCCCTTGCAGCAGTGGGGCAAAAACGCCGTATTGGCGGCCAGTTCGCTCGTGGTACTGTTGTTACTGTTGATTTACATTCCACTCAGCCTGCCCGCCAAATTGAGCACCGCATGGTTACAGGGCACGCAGAAAACGGAAGTCACCAGCGTTCAGGCGCTCGAGGCCATTCCGCTGCATATTGGCGATAGGCTGAAAATTCAGGGCAACGGCATGTGCTACGTTCCTTCGGGCAACAGCAGCGCCACTGCGCCGAGCTTTATGCCTTTCGATTGTTCGGGGATCTACTGGAATACGGCTACCCCACTGCCACAGCCCGAATCGGAAGTGATCGATAAGGCTGCTGCGCTGATGGCCACCATCAACCGGCAACTGCACCCAAGTGGTGCCGAGCAGAAACTGAACCCGCAACTGGCCAGTGCCATTGAAAAGTCAGGCATGATCCTGCTGGATGACTTTGCGGATATCGTATTGAAAACGCAGGATCTGTGCGGTACGGAGGCCGACTGTGCGCGCTTGAAGAACGCGTTGGTCAACCTGGGTAACGTCAAGAACTGGGCCAATCTGGTGAAACGGGCCAAATCCGGGGCGCTGGAAGGCGTTAACGTTCTGCTGCGCCCGGTCAGTGCTGAATCGCTGGAAAACCTGAGCAACGCGGCAACCTCTGCCTTTGTGGTGCGGGAAACCCGGCAGGCCGCTGCGGCCCTCAACAGCCCACCACCAGGCGGTTTTTTGATCACCAGTGACGAAGGCAAGCAGTTGGTGGATTATCTCTTGCCCACGCAGCCGCTGAACGAATACAACTCACTCGACCAATGGAACGAGCTACAGCGCCTTAGCAGCATGCTGCTACACACGCCGTTCCGGGCAAACGGGGTGATCACCAATATCTTTGTCGACGCCAACGGCACCCGGCATATCGCCCTGCATAGTGAACCGGATATCGTGACCCTGTGGCGCTATCTTGGTACCAGCCTGCTGTTGCTGGTGTTGGTCGTCATGCTGGGTTACAACGCCTGGCGGCTGGTGCAACGCAGGCGCAAAAACCAACATCGCCTCGCCGATATTCAGCGCTATTACGAAAGCTGCTTCAACCCACAGCTCACCCCGATATCCATACGCCCGATGGCGTAGCCTCCGCCCTGCCATCCGCCTATACTAGGCTGTATGTTTTTTTATCATCTGCGGGATACCGTTATCCCGCCTATGGAGTTGGTACATGGTTCCTGAGTTTGACTGGCAAGATATTGATACCGTACTGCTGGATATGGACGGCACCCTGCTGGATCTGGAATTCGACAGCCATTTTTGGTTAACGCTGGTACCGCAGGCGTTGAGTGAGCAACGAGCCATTCCCTTCGACGACGCCAGCAAAATCATTCACCAGGAATACCTGGCCGTGCAACACACCATGAACTGGTATTGCTTTGATTACTGGAGCGAACGCCTTGGATTGGATATCTACCAAATGACCAGCGAAGTCGGTAACCGCGCTCGGTTGCGTGAAGATACCCAGCCGTTTTTGCAGGCGTTACGCGATGCCGGGCAGCGCACCATCCTGCTCACCAACGCGCATCCACACAGTCTGGCGGTGAAGGTTGAGCACACGGGTTTGGATCGGCACCTTGATTTATTACTTTCCACCCACACATTTGGTTATCCAAAGGAAGATCAGCGTCTGTGGCAGGCCGTGCAGCAGCAGACCGGCTTTGACCCGCAGCGCACGCTGTTCGTAGATGATGGTGAACCGATCCTGGATGCCGCCCGCAAGTTTGGTATCCGCTACTGCCTAGGCGTGCAAAACCCGGATTCCAGCATGGCGAGTAAAACTTTCCAGCGTTATCCGTCGATGAGCGACTACCGCCAGTTGATACCGGCATTGGAACGGAGGGAGTCATGAAAACCAAAGCAACACCGGATGAGGCCGTCCGCCTGGATAAATGGCTGTGGGCCGCCCGATTTTATAAAACCCGTGCACTGGCCCGTGACATGATCGACGGCGGCAAGGTGCACTACAACGGGCAGCGCGGCAAGCCGAGTAAAACCGTTGAAATCAATGCCGAAATCAAACTGCGTCAGGGTAATGAAGAACGTACCGTCATCGTGCTGGCCATCAACAACCAACGGCGTGGGGCCGATGAAGCGCAGTTGATGTATCAGGAAACCGAAGCCAGCATTGCCAACCGCGAGAAAGTGGCGCTGGCACGCAAGATGAATGCGCTGACCATGCCGCATCCGGATCGTCGTCCGGACAAGAAAGAGCGGCGCGATTTGATTAAATTTAAATTTGGCGAGCAGGAATAATCCCTCGCTGCAAAGAGAGAAAACTATGTCCAACCATGACCAATTGCACCGTTACCTGTTCGAAAACTACGCGGTGCGCGGTGAGCTGGTTACCGTCAGCGAAACCTATCAGCACATCCTGACCAACCATGACTATCCGGCACCGGTACAAAAACTGCTGGGCGAGTTGCTGGTAGCCACCAGCCTGCTGACCGCCACGCTGAAATTCGACGGTGACATTACCGTTCAGGTGCAAGGTGACGGCCCGCTGAAACTGGCGGTGATCAACGGCAACAATCGCCAGGAAATGCGTGGTGTAGCCCGTGTCGAAGGCGAGATTGCGACCGACAGCACCCTGCACCAGATGCTGGGTAACGGCATTATGGTGATCACCATCAGCCCGTCTGAAGGTGAACGCTATCAGGGCGTGGTGGGTCTGGAAGGCGAAACGCTGGCCCAGTGTCTGGAAGGGTATTTCCGCCAGTCCGAACAGCTGCCAACGCGCCTGTTTATCCGCACCGGCGAAGCCGAAGGCAAACCAGCGGCTGCCGGCATGCTGTTGCAGGTACTGCCAGCTCAGGATGGCAATGCCGATGATTTCGACCATCTGGTGCAGTTGACCGCCACCATCAAGGATCACGAGCTGTTCACCCTGCCGGCTAACGAAGTGCTGTATCGCCTCTATCATCAGGAAGAGGTCACGCTGTACGAACCTCAGAAGGTGATCTTCCGCTGTACCTGTTCACGCCAGCGCTGTGCCGATGCCTTGATTACGCTGCCAACGGAAGAAGTGGCCGCTATGTTGCAACAAGATGGCAACATCGATATGCACTGTGATTACTGTGGTAATCATTATGTATTCGATGCGTTAGACGTCGCAGCCCTCCACAACGGCAATGCCGACAGCAGCCCCCAACTGCATTAAGCAAAACCGCGGTGTGACGTGCGTCGAGTTACGACGCACGTCAGCCCTCGCTGTTTGCACGCTTGCTTTTTTCCGTGGTCTATATCTCATAACGTAACTAAAAAATGTTTAATACGTTAAATATTTGATACCTATCGCGGTTACATCAGCATGGATCCCTACAATTGTTGCCAGAAATTCTGTGATCAAGGAGTAGTGACATGCGTGTTAATGGTATAACCCACCAGTATCTTGCCGCTTATGGAATTCATAACGTTGGTGAAATCGTTCACAATCCGAGTTATGAATTACTGTTTAAGGAAGAAACGGACCCTGCTCTGCAAGGGTTTGAGCGTGGTGTAGTAACCAATCTGGGCGCCGTTGCCGTTGATACCGGCATCTTCACCGGCCGTTCGCCAAAAGATAAGTACATCGTCCGTGACGATATCACCCGGGACACCGTCTGGTGGGCCGATCAAGGTAAAGGCAAGAACGATAACAAACCTCTCAGCCCTGAAGTCTGGGCAGATCTGAAAAAATTGGTCACCGGGCAACTCTCCGGCAAGCGCCTGTTCGTGGTCGATACCTTCTGTGGTGCTAACGCAGACTCCCGCCTGAAAGTCCGCTTTATCACAGAGGTGGCCTGGCAGGCGCATTTCGTGAAAAACATGTTTATCCGCCCGAGCGATGCAGAACTGCAAGGCTTTGAGCCTGATTTCGTGGTGATGAACGGCGCCAAGTGCACCAACCCGAACTGGCAGCAGCAGGGAATGAGCTCGGAAAACTTCGTGGCATTCAACCTGACCGAGCGTATGCAGCTGATCGGCGGTACCTGGTACGGCGGCGAAATGAAAAAGGGTATGTTCTCAATCATGAACTACCTGCTGCCGCTTAAAGGTATTGCCTCCATGCACTGCTCGGCCAACGTGGGCGAGAAAGGCGACGTGGCGGTGTTCTTCGGCCTGTCCGGCACCGGTAAAACCACCCTGTCGACCGATCCGAAACGCCAACTGATCGGCGATGACGAACACGGCTGGGATAACGATGGTGTGTTCAACTTCGAAGGTGGCTGCTACGCCAAGACCATCAAGCTGTCGGAAGAAGCCGAGCCAGATATCTATCACGCCATCAAGCGTGATGCGCTGCTGGAAAACGTCACCGTATTGGCCGACGGCACCGTGGACTTCAACGACGGCTCGAAAACCGAGAACACCCGCGTTTCCTATCCGATCTATCACATCCACAACATCGTCAAGCCGGTGTCCAAAGCGGGCCACGCTACCAAAGTGATCTTCCTGACTGCGGACGCCTTCGGCGTACTGCCGCCGGTATCACGCCTGACGGCCAACCAGACCCAGTACCACTTCCTGTCCGGTTTCACCGCCAAACTGGCCGGTACCGAGCGCGGCGTTACCGAACCAACGCCAACCTTCTCTGCCTGCTTTGGCGCGGCATTCCTGTCACTGCACCCAACCCAGTATGCAGAAGTGCTGGTCAAGCGCATGCAGGCAGCCGGAGCCCAGGCTTACCTGGTGAATACCGGCTGGAACGGCACCGGTAAACGTATCTCGATCAAAGACACCCGCGGCATTATCGACGCCATCCTCAACGGTGAAATCGATAAGGCAGAAACCATCACGCTGCCCATCTTCGATCTGTCGATGCCAACCGCCCTGCCAGGCGTCGACCCGGCCATCCTCGACCCGCGTGCCACCTATGCCAGCATAGAGCAATGGGAAGAGAAGGCCCACGATCTGGCGAACCGCTTTATCACCAACTTCGACAAGTACACCGATACTCCGGCAGGCGCTGCGCTGGTCAGCTCGGGTCCAAAACTGTAATAGCGTTGATTAACCCCCTAAGCCAAGGCGCGGACTCCGCGCCTTTTCTCTTTTCTGGTTGATTTTTAGACAATCAAACGGGACTATAGAGCAATGCTGTCATTGCTGGCACAGGAGGTTTGAATGGCTACCCTAACCGTCAGGGATCTAGATGATGAGATAAAAGAGCTGTTGCGTATTTCAGCGGCTAAAAATGGCCATTCCATGGAGGAGGAAGCACGCATGATCTTGAAACAAGCTTTAATGGAAAAGCCAGCGCGTTATGGCTTGGGCACCTGGATGCACCAGCACTTTGCCGAATTCGGCGGCGTAGAACTGGATATCCCGCCGCGCGAAGAGATGCCACCTCGCATAATCACCTTTGGCGATGAAGATGACAAAGCATGATTATTCTCGATACTAATATTATTTCAGAAATGATGCGCCCCAATCCACATTACAACGTTATCGCCTGGCTAGACGAAAAAGACAATAATGAGCTGTATCTGAACGCGATTGTGCTTGCTGAGCTGTTCAGCGGCGTGGCCCGTATGCCAGACGGCAAGCGACAGCGGGAACTAAACCTCAAGTTGGCAGAGGCAATACGGACAAGGTTTGATGAGCAAATTCTGCCATTTGATGCATTGAGTGCAATGCAGTATGCACAACTGATGGGCCGGAACCAGCGTCAAGGAACGTTGATGAGCATGCCCGACGCGCAAATCGCCGCCATCTGTCTACAATATGGTGCCACTCTTGCTACGCGCAATATCAAAGATTTTCTCCATTGTGGCATTGAGTTGATCGATCCATGGCAGGCCATGGGTGGCCAGCGTCTACATGAAGAAGCGGCAGGGTACTCCACGCAACCCTGACCAGGCCACAATGCTGCGGCCGTAAGTCAGGTTATCAGGCGTTCTCTTTGACTGGCGAAGTCCCGCTGGCAGCTTCTTTCTTCTCGATCGGTAATGGGAGATAAGCTCGGATACGCAGCCCACCACGCTCGCTGGTGCCGATATCCAGCACGCCAGCATGAGCGTCAATAATACGCTGCACGATCGCCAGCCCTAACCCGGTGCCGCTGGTGCTGCGCGCACTGTCGCCGCGCACGAAAGGTTGGAACAGGTGCTTCAGCTCTTCCGGCTTGATACCGGGGCCATCATCCTCCACCTGGAACCAGCCGCGCTGCAGTTCGCGCCCGCTGCTGACCTTGATCCAGCCGTTGCCATAGCGCGCCGCATTCACCACCATGTTCACCACCGCACGTTTGATCGATAGCGGATGTACATCCACCATCAGCTCACCCGGCAGAATATCGGTTTCAATCACCCGCTCGTAGCCACTTTCTGTCGCCACCACTTCGCCCAGAATGGAATTTAAATCGCAGATTTCGGTTTGCATCTCCTGGCCGGTACGCAGGTAATCAATAAACTGCTCGATGATGGCGTTACATTCTTCGATATCTTTATTGATCGACTCCGCCAGATAACCGTCTTGCTCGCTCATCATTTCCGTCGCCAGACGGATACGCGTCAGCGGCGTGCGCAAGTCATGACTGACCCCCGCCATCAGCAGCGTGCGATCGTCGGCCAGCAGCTTCACCCCAGAAGCCATCTGGTTGAAGGCCCGGGTCACGGAGCGTACCTCAGAAGCGCCATACTCACGTAGCGGCGGCGGAATAATGCCTTTGCCTACCTGCAAGGCAGCATGCTCAAGCTCCACCAGAGGGCGATTCTGAATGCGGATAAACAACCAGGCGCCACCGATCGCCAGCAGCATAATAGCCAGGGTGTAGCGGAACAGCGGCGAGAAATCGCCTTGATGGATTTCGGTCAGCGGGACGCGTACCCAGATATCCGGCTGCAACCAGGTTTTCAGCCAGACCACCGGGGAGTTTTTATTTACTTCGACGCGGACGTCGGTCGGGCCACCCAGTTGCTGCGCCATCTGCTGGCTAAGGAATTGGTAGTGTTGCGCCCAGCGCAGGCCACTCTCTTCCGCAGCCGCATTGGTATAAAGCGAAATGCCCAGCTCGCGGTAAATCTCGCGGCGGAACGCTGGTGGCACCTCCAGCAAGGTGCCGTCCTCCAGCTGTAGCCGATCGGTCATCAGCATACGAACTTCGTACGCCAATACCTTATTGAACTGCTGCAGACTGGGCAGGATGGCGAAGTTAAGCACCACCAGATAGGTCGTCACCAGGCTGACGAACAGCAAGGTGACGATCAACAGCAAAGTTCGGGCAAACGAGCTACGCGGTGAAAAGCGCAATCGCCTCATGCCTTACTGCCGTCCGGGACAAAGACGTAGCCAAGACCCCAAACGGTCTGGATATAGCGCGGATGTGCCGGATCTTCCTCAACCATGCGGCGCAGGCGCGAGATCTGCACGTCGATGGAACGCTCCATCGCACTGTATTCGCGGCCACGGGCCAGGTTCATCAGCTTATCACGCGACAACGGTTCACGTGGGTGGCTAACCAGGGCTTTCAGCACGGCGAACTCACCGCTGGTTAATGGCATAGGTTCATCTTCACGGAACATCTCGCGCGTGCCGAGGTTCAGTTTGAATTTACCGAAGGCGATCACCGCCTCTTCCTGGGAAGGCGCACCCGGCAGTTCGTTAGCCTGGCGGCGCAGCACGGCACGGATACGAGCCAGCAGTTCACGCGGGTTGAACGGTTTAGGGATATAGTCATCGGCGCCGATTTCCAGCCCGACGATGCGGTCCACTTCTTCACCCTTGGCGGTCACCATAATGATCGGCATCGGGTTGCTTTGACTGCGTAGACGACGGCAAATGGACAGCCCATCTTCACCCGGCAACATCAGGTCTAATACCATCAGATGGAAAGATTCACGCGTCAGCAAACGATCCATTTGCTCAGCGTTGGCTACGCTGCGAACCTGGAAGCCTTGTTCGGTTAAGTACCGCTCTAAAAGCGCACGCAGGCGCATGTCATCATCGACGACCAGAATCTTGTGATTCTCTTGCATTGTCTGACTCCCAAAGGCTGTATTGCCTGATTCTAGACTGTAGCCCGCACTTAAGCAGCGGCAGCGCTGGCGGCTATTTGGCAACAGCCTCGTATTGTTCAAAAACTCCATCATTACTGACAGCGTTTAATGGTATATATTCTAGACGAAATTGTTACAAAGCTTATTCTTTTGCCCAAATATCAACAATTTTCACTATTAGTCAGGGCCGCAGGTCGGTAAAAACTTCCCGCTGCGTATGATGTACACTCTTGGCAGAAAACCGCAAGACTGGCGAATTGGCAGTGTACCCCAGGTTTATAAAAAAAACGCCAACGGATATGGTGGCCGCTTTATGCGAGAATGCCCACTGCTCCTGTGATTTGATGATGGATAACCATGAAAACATTGCTGATCACCCGTGAGGGTTACAACAAGCTCAAAAAAGAACTGGATTTTCTGTGGCGTGAAGACCGCCCGGAAGTGACCAAGAAAGTCACCTGGGCCGCCAGCCTGGGCGACCGGAGTGAAAACGCCGATTACCAATACAATAAAAAGCGGCTGCGTGAGATCGATCGCCGGGTGCGCTATCTGACCAAGTGCCTCGAGCAGTTGAAAATTGTCGATTATTCGCCACAGCAGGCGGGCAAAGTGTTCTTTGGGGCCTGGGTAGAGATCGAGAATGACGATGGCGATACCAAACGCTTTCGCATTGTTGGTTACGACGAAATATTTGGCCGTAAAGACTACATCTCCATCGACTCACCAATGGCTCGCGCCTTGCTGAAAAAAGAGGTGGGGGATACGGCCACGGTTGAGACCCCGGCAGGCATTGCCTACTGGACGGTCAACGAGATCGAATATATCAAAGACGTAGAATAGTTGAGGCCGTAGGGGCGCGGCATGCTGCGCCCGTCAAAACCTCGGCCCTCTGGACTGGCATTTTCCCCCTGCAAAACGTATAACTATCCCCCTATCGATTATCGCTGCTAACAGATACCTGACTTATGACTGATCCACTGAGCCGCATTATTGCAACCGAACTGCAGGCCCGCCCGGAGCAAGTTGACTCCGCCATCCGTCTGCTGGATGAAGGCAATACCGTGCCGTTTATCGCACGCTATCGTAAGGAAGTCACCGGGGGCCTGGATGATACCCAACTGCGTCAGTTGGAGACTCGTCTGGGCTATCTGCGTGAACTGGAAGATCGCCGCCAAACCATCCTCAAGTCCATTGAAGATCAGGGCAAACTGACCGAGCAGTTGGCGGGGGCAATCAACGCTACGCAAAGCAAAACCGAACTCGAAGACCTTTACCTGCCCTACAAACCGAAACGCCGTACCCGTGGGCAGATCGCTATTGAAGCCGGTCTGGAGCCGCTGGCAGACTCCCTGTGGCAAGATCCGCAACAGCAGCCAGAACAGTTGGCCGAAGGGTTTGTCGATGCCGAGAAGGGCGTGGCAGACGTCAAAGCCGCGCTGGACGGCGCACGCTACATCCTGATGGAACGCTTTGCCGAAGACGCGACCCTGCTGGCCAAGGTGCGTGACTACCTGTGGAAAAACGCCCATCTGGTGTCCAAGGTTGTCGAGGGTAAAGAAGAGGAAGGCGCGAAATTCCGCGACTACTTCGATCACCACGAACCGATTGCGCAAGTGCCTTCGCACCGTGCGCTGGCAATGTTCCGTGGCCGTAATGAAGGCGTGCTGCAACTGGCGCTGAACGCCGATCCGCAGTTTGAAGAAGCCCCGCGTGAAAGCCAGGGCGAGCTGATTATCACCAACCATCTCAACCTGCGCCTGAACAACGCGCCGGCAGATGCCTGGCGTAAATCAGTGGTTAACTGGACGTGGCGCATCAAGGTGTTGCTGCATCTGGAAACCGAGTTGATGAGTACCCTGCGTGAACGCGCGGAAGACGAAGCAATCAACGTTTTCGCCCGCAACATGCACGATCTGCTGATGGCCGCCCCAGCCGGTATGCGCGCCACCATGGGCCTGGATCCTGGCCTGCGCACCGGCGTTAAAGTGGCGGTAGTGGATGCCACCGGCAAGCTGGTTGCCACCGATACCGTCTATCCGCACACCGGGCAGGCAGCCAAAGCCGCTGCGGTCGTTGCCGCGCTGTGCATCAAACACAAGGTTGAGCTGGTTGCCATCGGTAACGGTACCGCATCCCGCGAGACCGAGCGTTTCTTTGCCGAGCTGCAACAGCAGTTCCCGGAAGTTAAAGCCCAGAAGGTGATTGTCAGCGAGGCCGGTGCTTCGGTGTATTCCGCTTCCGAGCTGGCCGCATTGGAGTTCCCGAACCTCGACGTTTCCCTGCGTGGTGCGGTTTCCATCGCCCGCCGTCTGCAAGATCCGCTGGCGGAACTGGTGAAGATCGATCCGAAATCTATCGGCGTGGGCCAATACCAACACGACGTCAGCCAAAGCCAGTTAGCCAAGAAGCTGGACTCGGTGGTGGAAGACTGTGTGAACGCCGTTGGCGTAGATCTGAACACCGCCTCCGTGCCACTGCTGACCCGCGTAGCAGGCTTGACGCGCATGATGGCGCAGAACATCGTCACCTGGCGTGATGAGAATGGCCGCTTCAGCAACCGTGAACAACTGCTGAAAGTGAGCCGTTTGGGGCCAAAAGCCTTCGAGCAATGTGCGGGCTTCCTGCGCATCAACCACGGCGATAACCCGCTGGATGCCTCAACCGTTCACCCGGAAACCTACCCGGTGGTGGAACGCATTCTGGCCGCGACCCGCCAGGCTCTGCAAGATTTGATGGGCAACCCGAGCGCGGTACGCAGCCTGAAAGCCAGCGACTTTACCGATGAGAAATTCGGCGTACCGACGGTCACCGACATCCTGAAAGAGCTGGAAAAACCGGGCCGCGATCCACGCCCGGAATTCAAAACGGCCACCTTCGCCGAAGGGGTGGAAACCCTCAACGACCTGCAGGTGGGCATGGTCCTGGAAGGCTCGGTCACCAACGTCACCAACTTTGGTGCCTTTGTTGATATCGGCGTCCATCAGGACGGCCTGGTGCACATCTCGTCACTGGCGGACAAGTTCGTTGAAGATCCGCATACCGTGGTGAAAGCCGGCGATATCGTCAAGGTGAAGGTGATGGAGGTGGATCTGCAGCGTAAGCGTATCGCGCTGAGCATGCGCCTGGATGAGCAACCGGGTGAAGGCTCACCACGCCGTGGCGGGGGCAACAATAACGCTCCAACTCGTGATAAAAACTCACGCCCTGCGGCTAATAAGCCTAAACCACGCAACAGCACCCCGGCAGGTAACAGCGCTATGGGTGACGCGCTGGCCGCCGCATTTGGTAAGAAATAATGAGCTGAGGGGATAAACCCTTATCCCCTCCTTCGGCTGTCTCTTGATCAGACCTCCTGTTCAAGAGACATCGCTGGCTTACAGATCGTCTCTCCATTCTGGCCCCCTACCTGACTTAATCGGCAGGCCGATGATGCCGATATAAAACAGGGATTTATTGGAACTTGATTGATGGAACAACAATATCAGCAATGGCTAATGGCTCTTTCAGCCCCGATGGTGGCGATAAATGCTCATTCCGGCTGTACCTTTGACTCGCCAAAATATTATCCCTTCGACACCACTTTCGATTTAACAGAAAGTTGGGGGATCAACTCGCGTTCTGGTGTGATCAACATGATATTACGCATGGTGGATGCAGGGCATGCGAGAGAGCTGGCACACTACTATTCTCTCTGGCATCGTCTCAGCCCGACGCAATGGCAAGAGCATGTGGAACAGCAGTCCGTTGAAGAACAGGTTTTGATGCAAATAGTCGCTGATACGGCGGTTATTTGTGGTGATGGAGGCATCCGTTCCTGGGATCTGGGGCGGCTGAGTTTTCTATGTCGCGTTGCTCAGCTCCATGGCTGGTTTACCGCTGAGGAAAATCTGTGGTTCCATACTCGGCTAGCGCTGCGTGCACGCCACTATTACGCGAATTGGGAAAGCTATTACGCCGCGTTTTTCGTCGGCCGTGCCTATTGGCAATCATTAAATCAGGAGACCCCTGAGCAACAGAAATATGCTTTTTGTCATCAAAGTGGAACGGAAAACTATATTCAGATGCAACAGCACCTCTATTGCCACGCAGATAGCCCTTTAAAACATCTGGCCTGGCATATTGACTGCCATGAAATAGAGAAACCGGCGTCCCTGGAAGAGGTTGACTGGTCATGAATCAACGTTGCTGGCAAATATTAGGCATTGAGCCAACGGACGATCAACAGGTCATTCGCTCTGCCTATCGCAGTAAGCTCCCCGACTATCATCCCGAGAACGACCCGAGCGGGTTTCAGCTATTACGTCAGGCCTTTGAGCACGCGCGCAAACTGGCCGAGTCCCCGTTTATGCTGCGTTCTGCACAGGGTACTGAAGATGACGGTCCTCATAATGAGACACCACAACTCGAGCATGCCCCCGAGCCGCCGCCATCCGCTGCGGAACCATTATTCGAGAGCATGCTGGCCCAATTTGACGCGCTGTTGAATACCCCGGAAACACGTTATCAGCCACAAAGCTGGCATCGCTATATCGCTCAGCTGGATCAGTACGATATTGCGCTCATTGACCGGCTACGCTGGTACTTGCTCGATCGTGTTTACCACTCGGCATGTATCTCCACCGACTGCGTCAGGCTATTAGCGGAACGTTTAAACTGGCGGCATCGCCTGAATGAACTGGAGCAGGACGACGCGGCCCAGATGGATGATTATTTAGACTATATCGCCCGCGCCGATATCTTCGATCTTTCCACACTGTCGTCAATCAGCCTGCCTGCTCAAGTAGAAACCGTTGCCTTCTTCCGCCATGCGTATCATCTGTACTGGAATGAGCCAGAATGGATGCTGCGTTTACTGCTGAGTAATCCATCCGTGATTTACTGGCCTGATTGCCCACGGCTAATGAAACAGCTGGCGCAATGGTACAGCCTGGCGGAAGTTCCCAGCGAAACGTTGCGGGATCACTGTTTGGCACAGCTGGAGCTGGACGCAGAGAATAGCGATTGGTTGTACCTGGCTGCCCGGCATTGTGCTTTGCTGCAGGATAAGCAGCAGGCGTTTGATTATTGGCTACAGCTATATCGGTTAGAGCAGCATGCGCAGGCCGAGCAAGGGTTATTGGATTGGTGCCGTGAACAGCATCCGGCCTATTTTCCGCTGTTGGTCCAGGCTTTTGATCGGCCAGTTTACCCAGCGGCGGCAGGGATAGCGGCAGATGATGAGATGCAGGATTACCTGACCCCAACCCAGACGGTACAGACCTTGGTACGTTGGGGAGAGGCAGCACAGTTAAACTGGGCGGCAGTGCCGATCGCCCAGGCTTATATCCATTGGAAATCCGGTAACGGTAATGTCGGTGTGATGTATGACCAGCTAATGCTTGATGATGGCTCCGACCCTCTGCGATTACTTTACCGCCATGCCTGCATGCTAACCTTGGGTAATGAAGGGCTGTTGCAGCAAATTATTGACCAACCCACACCGGCCGATCCCCTAGAGGCCCTGATCCTGCAAGGGCTGCAATCTCAGGCGGCACAGCGGCTGGCTTGGCTGAATGATTCGAGCGTCATTGCCGACTTCATTAAGTGGCTGGATGGCCCAATTGACCACCAACTGCCAGAGAGATATACCGATACTGGCTCCGCTAGCTGGCATCAAGCCGTCTTCTGGTTGCGGCAATGGCGTTACCTGTCACCAGCACGATTGAACCGCTTGTATCAGGAGCCGGCGTTTAGTGCACGGCTTGGCACCATCAATGACTGGTTGAATTATTTAGCTGCAGTGGACCAGATTAAGATCCCACCGTTTAGCGACGCTACCGCACCCTGGGATCAATACCGGCAAACCTGTTTACTGGTGCTACTACTCAACGGGGCGGCCGGGCATATCGATACTGTCCGTCAGATAAACCACTTGACGCTCAGTGAACAGCATCCCGTCTACGAACTGTATCGGTTAATCCGGCAACTCGACCCGGCAACAGGTGATCTGGTTTGGCAGCTTGAACAACAACTGCGGTTGGATAACCGTCTGCACTACCTTTGCTGGTTGGAATTACCCGTATCTATTAACCAGTTTTTGCTCCGCGTGCAGAGCCAGCCAGAGCTGTGCAACTGCTCCAATGTCGATCATTTCTATCATCGTGTTGCCAGTTGGCCTGATGAGATAGAACAGGCTCCGATGGCCGAGCAAGCCTTGCTTCACGCATTTTTACTGCGCCATGGCGACCAGAAAATACAGGACAAAAGCCGGGAGGCGCTTGAACGGTTAGACTGCGGCAATCAGGGGGAAACGGAGCTACGGCAGGCATTGCTTAACGGTAAAAAGCCCAAAGCCTTGGGGAACTCAACGCTGTTTGCCCAGGACTCATTGCTGACAAAAATAGCTCAGGTTGGCTATCGCCTGTATGACTACGATTGGGATAAATTGGATCAAGATGAACGTCAGCAGTTGATGGCCTGTCTGGCAGATAGCCGCCTCTCTCCCATTCTGCGATTGAATGCCGGGTTATTAGTGCAGCTATCGGATCAGCGCGTGATTGAAAAGCAACGTGCGAAGGAGCAAAGACCAGACACCCGCTTCTGGCAGTTCTGGCAATTTGACCGCCGCATCAACCGCCTGGGCCTGCTGGCTCAGTTGACGCTGGTGCCACTGGCAATGGCTGCGGTTTACCAACCACTCAGCAACGTGCTTTCGGCCTGGGTCATTATCGGGTTACTGCTGCTCAATATGTTCAGCGCACTGCTGCGGCGCAGTCATGATTTAAACCGTAAATACCCGGTCTTTGAAGCTGTGTTGCTGATATGCATACCCTATGTGATCCTGCTGTATCTGCTGATACCCGGCGTGAAGCACGCGAACCAATATGGCCCGCCGCCAGGAGAAAAACGCTGAGGATTGTGTCATGAGTAACTGCCCCCAACGTTTTATGGGGGCAGTTGACGCTCAGAAACTCATCTCGTCCAGAAAACGTTCCAGCCGCAGGCGTATGGGCTGGATCCTTTGCTCCTGCTGGCTAACCAGCACCGCTTCAAACTCTTGTAGCCACAAACCGATCTGCATACGCTCATCACCCAGTGACTGCGCCCAGGCTTTTTCCAGCCGAGCCTGCAAGGTACGGTTAGACAGCGTATCGCGCGGATGCACTTTTAGCTCCTGCAAACGCTGCTGACTTTGCTTTCGCTGTTCTGGGCTCAGGCCAATGGGGCTGTGGTCGATCACTTTTGAGAATGAATCACCACTGTCTGGCAAATGGACATCAACCTCTAGCAGCCCATTGATATCGTAACTGAAACGAACATCCAGTGATTGAATATGGCCGTTAGGCTTTACCGGCACGGTAAACTCATCCACCAGGATATTGTTGTCAACATGTGGGCTTTCCCCCTGATAGATCGCTATCCGGATCGCCTTTTGCTCCACATGCGTCGTGGTGAAGCTTTCCACCCGTGAAGTCGGGACTACGGTATTACGTTCCAGAATCGGTGAGAAAATCCCATGCCGATCCGCACTCGAGGTAGCGATGCCCAGCGTATAGGGGCAGACATCCGTCAGGATCACTTCGTCGATATTCTGATCGCGCAGGCGGCAGGCGGCATGTACTGCGGCACCCAGCGCTACGATGGTTCTGGGATCTAGGTGCTGATGCGGCAACTGACCAAATAGCTTCACCACCAGTTTCTGGATGGTGTTCAGCTTAGTGGCTCCGCCGACCAATACCAGGTGATCCATCTGCTGCGGTTGCAAACGAGCATCGTGCAGCACCTGCTCAATCGGTGCTCGCAGGCGATTCAGCAGCGGCAGCCAGATCTCCCCAGCTTTACGCTCATCCAGCTCTATTTCCCATTGCCTATCCTGCCATTGCCAATGCAACTGATATGAGCCCTGTTGCTGATTAAGCTGGCATTTCCACTGCTCGACGCAATCATACAGCCGTGCCATATCATGGGGCGCGATCTGCGAGGCGTTCAGTTGCCATTCGTTGAGGCAGGCTTTAATGATTGCCTGGGTGAAATCTTCACCGCCAAGATAGTTATCACCCGCCGAAGCGTGCACCTCAATCAGCGGCAGATCATATTCCAATACCGTGACGTCAAAAGTGCCCCCGCCCAGGTCAAACACCAAAGTACGGCCAACCCCTTGGGTGTGCAGGCCATAAGCCATCGAAGCCGCAGTCGGTTCATTAATCAGCCGCACCGCATTCAAACCGGCCAGTTCAGCGGCAAAGCGGGTCTGCTTACGTTGCTCATCGCTAAAATAGGCAGGTACCGAAATCACAACGTCGCGGATCGGCTGGCCAAGAAAACTTTCTGCGTCTGATTTCAGCGATTTCAACACGATTGCCGATAGCTCTGGGGCGTCAAACGTCTGTTGGTCCAGTT
This sequence comes from Serratia sp. 2723, assembly GCF_050434425.1. Lineage (NCBI taxonomy): Bacteria > Pseudomonadati > Pseudomonadota > Gammaproteobacteria > Enterobacterales > Yersiniaceae > Serratia > Serratia sp. 2723. Next base: position 79,558 of record NZ_JBNDIN010000010.1, on the reverse strand, counting down.
TGAATTTCTTCTTGCTGCCCATGTAACGTTTAAACAGCGCTGCCGTCTTTTGCGGGTGAGTCGTCAGGCGAGATAACGCAGAGCGACCAACCAGTATCGTCCCATCTTCATCAATGCTGACGACCGAGGGGGTAAGAAATTCATTGAGCACATTGGGGATTAAGCGCGACTCCCCGTCTTGCCAGACACTAATGAGGCTATTGGTGGTGCCTAAATCGATGCCGATTGCCGGGGTAGCGTCATGCTGCTGTAACATCGTCCTGACCTCGTAAAGAAGGATGCTTGCCTGCTAGTACAGCCGTATTAAGCGTGGCAACTTAGTCCATGATGGGGGTTTTTTATATATCGTTTGATATTAGCACGATGGCATTAGGTAGCTCATCGCCATGGAATTTATTTGCTTGAAAGTAATGTTCTACTTTAGTTGAAAAATTTAGCCGGTAGCTCGTTCCCATCGCCTTCATCTTTTCTTGTGCAACCTAGTAGCGCCCCTCCCCCCCCCCCCCCCGACAATTTTGACCTGCCGCAATAAAATGGCGATTTTTTACCATCTCCGTTTCCCGCCATCGCCTTCATCCCCGCAACGGTAAAAATACTCCGTTGTTAACACCCTTATTAACACCGCCGTTTCAGGCCATCGATTATGCCGTAAACACAAATACTTACCCCTCTCATTTACAGCAAGCGATGTTGCCAGATCTGCGCCGTGACACTCTCAGCCACTCCAATAGAGCTACAACTGTTTCATCTCCGCAAGAAAATGTACAAATTTGCAACTTAATTAACCTTTTGCGCTCATTTGCAGTGCGTTTGGCTTAGTGTTAAAACTAGGCTTGGCAAGGCGTCCATTGCAGATATGACAGCATTTACAATTGCCCATACATTCCGTATTGAATACGATAATTGTTATCACTATGATTCTGTGTATTCATTGCTCTGTTTTTGGCTCGGCGCTCCTGGCCCCATACACCTTTTCACAGGTAGTCTGGGCAGCAAATGTTCTGAAGGTGTCATTCCCGTGGGAATGCCCAACGCATTGAGAAGACAATATGCAGCTGCTTCCTAAACATACCTATAAAATCACCGGCTTCTCCAACGAGATCAGCCCGGCCTACCGCCAGAAATTACTGTCGCTTGGCATGCTGCCCGGCTCGCAGTTTGACGTAGTACGCGTGGCACCGCTTGGCGACCCGATAGAAATAAAAACTCGCCGCGTTAGCCTGGTGCTGCGGAAAAAAGATTTAGACCTGATCCTGCTCGATAGCCAACCGTAACGCGCTATCCCCGCCTCAGGAAGTTGCCGTGTGCAAACGCGGCCGATACTTAATTTACTGATATCACGTTGGTTTATGAAAAAAATCACTATTGGCTTAATCGGTAACCCAAACTCGGGCAAGACGACGCTGTTCAACCAGCTCACCGGGGCACGCCAGCGGGTCGGTAACTGGGCTGGGGTGACGGTTGAGCGTAAAGAGGGCCAGTTTTCGACGCCGCAGTCGCAGGTCACGCTAGTGGACTTACCAGGCACTTACTCGCTCACCACCATCTCCGAACAAACCTCGTTGGATGAGCAGATCGCCTGTCACTACATCCTGAGCGGCAATGCAGATATGCTGATCAATGTGGTCGATGCCTCTAATCTGGAACGCAACCTCTACCTGACGCTGCAGCTACTAGAGCTGGGTATTCCGTGCATCGTGGCCTTGAACATGCAAGATATTGCCAAGAGCCAGAATATTGAAATCGATGTCGCCGCGCTGGCCGAGCGTCTTGGTTGCCCGGTGGTATCCATGGTTTCCACCAAAGCCGACGGCATTGGCCTGCTGAAACAGACCATCGACAATCACCGCTTCAACCAGTTAAAAGCGCTGGTGGCCTATCCACCGCTGCTGCTAGACGAAATCACTACGCTGACCGAGGCCATGCCTCAACAACTCCCCACCGAACAACGGCGCTGGCTGGCCCTGCAAATGCTGGAGGGTGACATCTACAGCCATCAGTTGGCCGGGAAAGCCACCGAGCTACTGACACATTCCAGGCTAGCGCTGCAACAGCAGCACCAGGAAGATCCCGCGCTGGTCATTGCCGATGCCCGCTACCAGTCGATCGCCACTATCTGCGATGCGGTCAGCAACTCAAAGCTGGCGTTGCCAAACCGCCTGACGGAGGTGCTGGATCGGGTGATCCTCAACCGCTGGCTGGGCGTCCCCATCTTCCTGCTGGTGATGTACATCATGTTCGTATTGGCGATCAACATCGGCGGTGCACTGCAACCGATCTTCGATCTCGGTTCGGCAGCCATCTTTATCCAGGGCATTCAGTGGGTCGGTTATACCCTGCATTTCCCGCAGTGGCTGACCGTCTTCCTGGCGCAGGGCGTGGGCGGCGGTATCAATACCGTGCTGCCGCTGGTGCCCCAGATCGGCATGATGTATCTGTTCCTGTCATTCCTGGAAGACTCCGGCTATATGGCTCGAGCGGCATTTGTGATGGACCGCCTGATGCAGGCGCTCGGGCTGCCGGGTAAATCCTTTGTGCCGCTGATCGTCGGCTTCGGCTGTAACGTACCGTCCATTATGGGCGCACGCACCTTGGATGCCCCACGCGAGCGGTTGATCACCATCATGATGGCCCCCTTTATGTCCTGCGGCGCGCGTTTGGCAATCTTCGCCGTATTTGCCGCGGCCTTCTTCGGCCAGGATGGCGCGGGCGTGGTGTTCTCACTGTATATGCTCGGCATCGTGGTGGCGATCCTCACCGGCCTGGTGCTGAAATACACCATCATGCGTGGCGAAGCATCGCCGTTCGTGATGGAACTGCCGGTTTATCACGTGCCGCATCTGAAAAGCCTGCTGCTGCAAACCTGGCAACGCCTGAAGGGCTTCGTGCTACGCGCCGGGAAAGTGATCGTGATTGCCAGCATCTTTATTGGCGGCTTGAACAGCTTCTCGTTCAGCGGCCAGCCGGTAGACAGCATCAATGATTCAGCGCTGGCCTCGGTTTCCAAAGTGCTGACCCCATTATTACAGCCAATGGGCGTACATAATGATAACTGGCAGGCAACCGTCGGGCTGGTGACTGGGGCGATGGCCAAAGAAGTGGTGGTCGGCACGCTCAATACGCTGTACACCGCAGAGAACATCACCAATGAGCACTTCGATGCCGCCAACTTCAATCTGCTTGATGAACTCGGTGCCGCCGTCAATGAAACCTGGCAGGGCCTGAAAAACACCTTCAGCCTGAGCGTACTCTCCAACCCTATCGAAGCCAGCAAGGGCGATGGTGAGATGGGCGTGGGCTCAATGGGCGTCATGAGCAGCAAATTTGGCACTTCAATCTCTGCCTACAGCTATCTGATTTTCGTGTTGCTGTACGTTCCCTGCGTCTCGGTGATGGGGGCTATCGCACGTGAGTCCAGCCGGGGTTGGATGACCTTCTCCATCCTGTGGGGGCTAAACGTGGCCTATTCGCTGGCAACGCTGTTCTATCAGTTCGCGACCTTCAGCCAACATCCGCAATACAGCGCGACGGCGATCCTGATCGTGCTGCTGTTCAATGCGCTGGTGCTATTGGGCTTGCGCAAGGCACGTAGCCGCGTAACGATACGTTTACGTAGCGCCACTTCGGCGTCCTGTTGTCAAAGTTCGCAAGGTAACTGCCACTAATGGCCAGTCTGCTGCAAGTCCGTGATGCGCTTGCCCTACGGGGCGGCGCTCAGGCACTGCAGCTGAGCCAGCAACTGGCAACGCCCTTGCCATTGGTTGAGGCAATGCTGCAACGTTTGACCGCGATGGGGAAAGTTGAACGTATTGAGCTTGATAGCAGCGAATGCCTGAGCGGCAGCTGTAAGAGTTGCCCACAAGGGCTGGCTTGTAAAACGGTGATTTATCGTTTGAAGGGGTGAATACAGGGGCGCAATGGTTTACCTGCGCCCCCTCACTTGAAGATTATTGCTTGTCTTTATACACGTCAGCTACTGCGCTGAATTTGCCGTGTTCACGAGCCGCCAGCACGACATAGTATTGGCCCCCTTTCTCATCGGCCAGTTTGGACAGTTCATCTTTCAAGTCCATCGGATCGGTGGCCTGCGCAGTTGAAGACACGGTGCCAACTTTCTCATACTTGCCTGGGTTCTTATCCAGTTCGTCCTTAGTTAGCAAGGTTGCAGCCATCGAACCGAAGGACACTGAACCTACAATCAACGCCGCAACGATCATCTTCAATGATTTCATGACAATACCTCTCAATGGATAAATTGGTTTTTATGAAAGCGACTAACAACAAATGCGTCATCGAGCTTGGCTACCGCGACATCTAACAGCTTCGTTGCTTTCCCTGACGAAGCTCCCTCTGCCCAGAAACAAATCGCCAAAGTGAAGATTGATAAGGCCATATTCACCTTGTAGCCACGCATTTACCCCTTCAAGTATCGAACAGGTTTAGTTTTTATCCACTTATTGGCTAAAGTTTTACCGCTGTTTTGTGCCTTTATAATAAGTAATCAATAAGATATCGCCGTCAGGCCGCGTCCTTACTCGGTTGCGACAAATTGATTAATAATGTTAGCGAATGCTTCGGGGTGAGAGATAAACGGCGCATGGGCCGCTTTGGCGATCACCTCCGAGGTGGAGTTTGGCCACAACTCATCCAGCAGGCTAGCCACTTTGCGCGGCACCAGTCCGTCGAGATAACCATAAATACGCAGTACCGGCATCAAGAGTGTCGCTAATGATTGGCGTTGATCCACCGTACGCAGCATCTCCAGCCCCCCGTTAAGCACCTCAACGCACGGCATCGGCTGATTGAGCACCACGGTTTTCAACTGGCGCGCATCCTGACGAGCGCTTTCCGTGCCCAGCGTTTGCAACGCCAGGAAGCGTTCCACGGTGCGCTGGAAATCATGGCTGAGCTGCTGCTGGAAGCCACTGAGCACCTCAGGGCGGATCCCCGGCCACGGATCGTGGGCCGTAAAGCAGGGCGAAGAGGCCACGGTGATCAGCCCGGTTACCCGCTCAGGCTGCATAAGGGCAATCTGCCCGGCGACCAGTCCACCCAGGGACCACCCCAGCCAATAAGCCTGCCTGGGTGCGGCAGCCAGCAGTATCTCCGCCATCTCCGTTAACGAGACGGCCCCATAGCCCTGGCTGCGGCCATAGCCAGGCAAGTCCACCAGGTGTAGGCGAAAATGCGGAGCCAATCGCTGCAACGTGCAACCCCAGACCTCGGCATTCAATCCCCATCCGTGCAGCAGCACAAGATCGCGATCGCCTTCACCAAGGGTTTGCCAATACAACTCTGTCATCAGTTATTGTCCTTACTCGTCACCTTCAAGCTGTCACGTTTTACACAACTCAAAATTCATAGAGTACTAAAAGGGGGAGGAGACCATGCTACCAATCCACAGCCGTTGTTGGCTATGCCGGCAACCATTACGGCTGATGCAACAGGGCATCTGCAGCTACTGCCTGCTTACGCTGCCCGCCAAGCCTTGTTGCTGCCCCGTTTGCGGCTTGCCCAGTGGCGATCCCCATCAGCCTTGCGGGCGATGTCTGCAAAAACAGCCTCCTTGGCAAGCCTTGGTATTTGTCTCGGATTATCGCCCGCCCATCAGCACCCTGGTGAAAAATTTCAAATTCCAGCAGACACCCGCACTGGCCCCCACTCTGGCTCGTTTGATCCTGCTGCACTGGCTGCAAGCGCACCGAGAGCAACATCTGAACAGACCGGAGGTGATTTTAGCGGTACCCTTGCAGGATAAACGCTGCTGGCGGCGCGGCTATAACCAAAGCGATCTGCTAGCCCGGCCACTAGCCCGCTGGTTGGGCTGCGAATATCGCCCTGCGGCATTACGCCGCGTCAGGGCAACCGTGCCACAACAGCAATTGATAGCTCGCCTGCGGCGGCGTAATCTGCGTGGTGCTTTCCGTTGTGATGAGAACCTGTCAGGAAAGCATGTGGCACTGCTGGATGATGTGGTTACCACTGGCAGCACCATGGCAGAAATCGCTACACTATTACAGCAGCAGGGCGTCGCATCGTTGCAGATTTGGTGCGTTTGCCGCACGTTGTAGTACCGCGGCAATGGGCGTATTATAACCTACTATAGAAGTCAACTATTGAGCTAATGCTATGATCCGTATAACAGATGCTGCACAGGAACACTTTGCCAAGCTGTTGGCAAGCCAAGAAGAAGGCACCCAAATCCGCGTATTCGTGATCAATCCGGGTACGCCGACGGCCGAATGCGGTGTCTCTTATTGCCCGCCAGACGCGGTGGAAGCGACAGATACCGAACTCAAGTTCGAAAAGCTGTCCGCTTACGTCGATGAGCTGAGCGCGCCTTATCTGGACGACGCCGAAATCGACTTCGTCACCGATCAGCTCGGCTCCCAGCTGACGCTGAAAGCGCCGAACGCCAAAATGCGCAAAGTGGACGACGATGCGCCACTGATGGAGCGCGTAGAATACGTGCTGCAATCGCAGATCAACCCGCAGTTGGCTGGCCACGGTGGCCGCGTGACACTGATGGAAATCACCGACGACGCGCTGGCCATCCTGCAGTTCGGCGGCGGTTGCAACGGTTGTTCAATGGTCGACGTCACGCTGAAGGAAGGGATCGAGAAAGAACTGCTGCAAAAGTTCCCGGAACTGAAAGGCGTGCGCGATCTCACCGAGCACCAACGCGGCGAACACTCTTACTACTGATAAATATCAGGGCGCAATTCCGTTCTGCGCCCTGCCTGTCTCCATCGGGGTCGGTAAACCGCCCCCGATGCATTTAGCCTACCGAAACCTTTCTGCGTCGCTTATCCAAATCCTTCAATAAACGGTTGACCTCTGCATCATCAAACATCGCTTCCAAGGTGTGGCTCAGTTTACGCCGCCAGTTCGGGTACTGATCGCTGGTGCCGGGAATATTCACCGGTTCCGCCATATCCAGCCAGTCTTCCGGTTGCAGGCCCAGCAACGCGCTGGCGCTGTCTGCCACATAGCGTTGCAAACCCCGATTCAGCAACGGGCTCATACCCAATAGCGAGGCTTTCTTGCCGACCTTTTGCGGTACGCAGCCGTAGCGATGCAGCCCGTCCAGTAACCCCTGCTTGGCCCGTTCACGATCGGCAAACAGCTCTTTGAGCACTTCCGCATCTGGGTATAACCCCAGTTGCTTGCCGAGCGTCAGGTCGCCGCTTTGCCAATAGCCACGCAGCGTTGGCAGATCGTGGGTGGTAATGGTCGCCATTGCCTGCACCGGATAAGACTGCGGCGCACGGAACTGCTTCTCCGCATCGTGCTCAAAATACAGCACTTTATAGGAATAGACGCCGCTATCACGCAGTTTGCCGACGATCTCCACCGGCACGGTCCCTAAATCCTCCCCAATCACCATGCAGCGATGGCGTTGACTCTCCAAGGCCAACAGCGCCAGCAGATCGTCAACCGGGTATTTCACATAGGCGCCGTGATCGGCCGTTTCACCATAAGGGATCCACCATAAACGCAGCATCGCCATTACGTGATCGATACGCAAGGCACCACAGCTGGTCATATTGGCCCGCAGCAAATCGATAAACGGCTGATAACCCCGCGCCACCATCACATGCGGATCCATCGGCGGCAGACCCCAGTTTTGCCCCAGCGGCCCGAGAATATCCGGCGGAGCCCCCACCGAGGCTTGCATACAATACAGCTCGCGCTCACACCAGGTTTCCGCCCCGCCCTCTGCCACCCCGACCGCCAGATCGCGGTACAGACCAATCGGCATCTGGCACTGCTGGCTTTGGCCGAAGCACTTGGCAAACTGGCTGGCCGCCAACCATTGCAGCCACAGGTAGAAGGTAATCTCATCCTCATGCTGCTTACAGAAGGTTTCCACTGCCGGGCTATTGCCCTGCTGATATTCCTCCGGCCAGGCTGGCCATCCCCACATAGTGCTGTCTTTGGCACTGAGATGAGCATGTAACGCGTCGAACGTTGCCTGCTGATACAGGCTGCTGCCCCCTTCGCCGACGAAGCGTTCAAATTCCTGCTTCAGCGCATCCTGCGGCTTGCGGGCCTGGAAATGCGGGAAAGCCAGCTTCAACGCCGCCAGCTTCAACTGCGTTACCGTGCTGTAGTCCACCAGCTCACTACTACGCGCTTTGGTCAACAGCTTCTGCGTCGCAGCCTTCTGCCACCATTTTTGCGCAGCCTGGCTGAGCTGGAAATCCTCCACCACGTTGACGTCGATATACACCACGTTCAACCAGCGGCGTGAAGACGGGCTATAAGGGCTGGCGCTTTCCGGGCTGGCCGGATACAGCGCATGGATCGGGTTGAGCCCGATAAATGCCCCACCGCGCTCGCCCACTTCGCCGACCATCGCCCGCAGATCGCCAAAATCTCCAATACCCCAGTTACGCTCGGAACGCAGCGTGTAGAGCTGCACGCAGGCTCCCCACAGCTTCTTGCCGGTCAACAATGCATCCGGTTCGTAGCAACGCTTGGGGGCGACAATCAGCCGACAGGCCCATTGCTGCGCCCCCTGCGTCAAAGTGAGTTGGTGATAGCCGAGCGGCAATTTGCCCGGCAGGGTCAGCGTTTTATGTGCACTCGCACGGCCTTCTTGCTGGCTACCATCCTCACGCTGTAATACCCAGTGAAACTCGCCGTCCCCTCCCAGCGGCAGTGCCACCGGGTTGCCGTGATAAAAGACTTTAACCAGCGGCAAGGGAGCCGTTGACGGCTGCAACGACGCGGGGTTCATCGCCGCCAACAGCTTGCGTTTGGTTTCCGGCAAAATCGCCTGCTGCTGGCCGTGGGCATTGATGTAATCGGCAGCAATCCCAGCCTGGGCTGCTAACTGATCGATACCTTTACTCATTCGCACTCCTTAACGCTTGGCTTGCCAAATGCGTTGCTGATAGTCACGGATCGAACGATCCGAGCTGAACATGCCTACGCGCGCGGTGTTAAGGATAGTGCGGCGCGTCCATTCGTCGCGGTCACGATACAGCTTGTCTACCTGCCGTTGAGCTTCACAGTAGGAAGCAAAGTCCGCCAGCACCAGATACGGATCGCCGCCTTCTAACAGGCTATGCAGCATCATATCAAAAGCGTGCTTGTCCCCATGGCTGAATAAGCCGCTGGCCAGTTCGTCCAGGATCGCCTTCAGGTGTTTGTCTTTCTTGCGATAACTCAGCGGATCATAACCCTTGGCCAACAGCGCTTTCACCTGCTCCACCGTGTTGCCGAAGATAAAGATGTTGTCCTCGCCAACCTGTTCGGCGATCTCGACGTTGGCTCCGTCCAGCGTGCCAACGGTCAATGCGCCGTTCAGCGCCAACTTCATATTTCCGGTGCCCGAAGCTTCTTTACCCGCAGTGGAGATCTGCTCGGAAATATCCGCCGCCGGGATCATCAGTTCAGCGACGGAAACGCGGTAATCCGGGATAAAGACTACTTTCAGGCGATCCTTGACGATCGGATCGTTATTGATCTTCTCTGCGGCCTGGTTGATCGCATAGATAATGTTCTTCGCCAGGTAGTAGCCCGGCGCGGCTTTGGCACCAAACAGGAACACGCGTGGCACCATGTCCAGATCCGGGTTATCCCGCAGCTGGCGATACAGCGAAAGAATGTGCAGCAGGTTCAGATGCTGGCGCTTGTACTCGTGCAGGCGCTTGATCTGCACGTCGAAGATCGCGTCTGGATTGAGCGTCAGCCCCATTACACTGTGCACGTAGTTGGCCAGGATCACCTTGTTATCGCGCTTGATCTGCTGATACTTTTCGCGGAATGCGGCGTCTTCGGCATATTTTTCCAGCCCCTTCAGCGCATCGAGATCGTTGGCCCACTCCACTTTCAGGGTGGTGTCGATCAGACCTGACAGCGCCGGGTTACACTGCTTGAGCCAGCGGCGTGGCGTAATGCCGTTGGTGACGTTGTGGAATTTGTTCGGCCACAGCTGGTGATATTCCGGGAACAGGTCTTTTACCACCAGGTCCGAGTGCAACTGGGCCACACCGTTCACCGCAAAACCGCTGACCACGCACAGGTTGGCCATGCGCACCTGCTTGTTGTGGTGCACCGCCAGCTTGGCCCACACCGCCTCATCGCCCGGCCAGTGTTGGTCTACCAGTTGCTTAAAGTTGGCGTTGATCTGCTTGATGATAGAGAAGTGACGCGGCAGCAGGCTGCGGACCAGTTTCTCATCCCAGCACTCCAAGGCTTCCGGCATCAAGGTGTGGTTGGTATAGGCAAAGGTCTTGCTGGTGATCGCCCAGGCCGCATCCCAATCCAGTTGGTGCTCATCGAGCAGGATACGCAGCAGCTCTGGAATGGCGATGGTTGGGTGGGTATCGTTGAGCTGGATCACTTCGTACTTCGGCAACTCTTCAATCTTGCGCCCGGCCTGATGGTGTTTACGCAGAATATCGGCCACCGAGCAGGCACACTGGAAGTACTGCTGCATCAGGCGCAGGCGTTTGCCAGCCTGATGGTTGTCATTCGGATAGAGCACCTTGGTCAGCTTGGCGGCTTCTACGCCCTGCTTTTCCGCCTGCAGGAATTTGCCGTCGTTGAAATCCCCCAGATCGAATGGATGAGCATGCGTTGCCTGCCATAGGCGCAGCGGCTGGGTGACACCGTTACGGAAGCCCAGCACCGGCAGATCCCAGGCTTCCCCACGCAGAGTAAACTCCGGGTGCCACAGCTCGCGGCCATCGGCCAGTTTCTCTATCTTGCCGCCAATCCCGACATCCACCGCCAACGCCGCATTATGGCGGAACCACGGGTAACTCTCGCGCTGCCAGTTATCCGGTGCCTCTTGCTGATGGCCCTCTTTGAATGACTGACGGAACAGCCCGTATTGATAGTTCAGCCCATAGCCGGTAGCCGGTTGCTCCACCGTGGCCATCGAGTCCAGGAAACAGGCGGCTAAACGCCCCAGGCCGCCGTTACCCAACGCCGGATCGGTTTCCTGCTCCAACAGATCTGCCAGCTTGACGTCCTGCTCTGCCAACGCCGCCTCAACGGTGTCATACCAGCCGAGGTTGATCAGGTTGTTGGCGGTCAGGCGGCCAATCAGGAATTCCATCGAGATGTAGTTCACATGGCGCAACGACTTGCTGCTTTTACGCGGCGCAGGTTGCGCGGCCAGCTGTTCGGCGAGAGCGGCACTCACGGCCTCCCACCATTGATGCTGAGTCATCTGCTGTGCGGAGCTGAGGCCAAAACGCTGCCACTGACGAGTCAGTGCAGCCAGAAAAACGTCCTTTTTGAGCATAGGCTGTGACATAGGTAAAACTCTCTATCCGGTGTACCCGTCGTCTTTCAAGCGGCAACTTGAGTTCCATTGGGTAGTAAATGGGCCAATTTTTTCACTATCGTGCCGGGGAGAACCCGCAATGGCATCATCCCGCCTGGGGATTAGCTGGGGAGGAGGATTGGGGCGTAGCTGAAACTGTGATCTCAGGCACTTTTTAAGCCCTCCTTGCATGCGGTAATGAAAGCCCATCGATATCACCGGTGAGCATAAAATCGACGGCAAACCTCACGACGTTAGCACAGTTATGTGAGCTGATGAAGTTTTGTACTCGTCCACAAATAGCCGAAAAACCAGGGTAATTTCTGGGGGTAATCAAGCGTGGTGTAAAGCACAGTTAGCGCGGAACCGGGGGGAAACATAAAAAAGTGTGATCAATAGCAATTTAACTTCAAGCCAAAGCGCAAGCTTGTTGCATTACCGTTGACGATGTTCGAAGTTAAAGAGGGAGATTAATTACGAGCTACAAAATAATTAATTCAACCCGGTCCCGAGGCAGGAACACGGTGCAATAAATGACTTCGGGCAGTCCTTCGGCGGCGGGAACCGCACTTTACATCTGGAATATTATGCTGATCCCATCAAAACTGAGCCGTCCGGTACGGCTGCAAAATACCGTGGTTCGCGATCGTCTGCTGGCGAAGTTGGCCGGTGCGGCGAACTATCGCCTGACATTGGTCAATTGCCCGGCAGGATACGGTAAGACAACGCTGGTAGCACAATGGGCCGCAGGCAAATCGGATCTGGGATGGTACTCCCTGGACGAAAGCGACAACCAGCCAGAGCGCTTCGCCAGCTATCTGATCGCCGCGCTGCAACAGGCTACCGCTGGCCATTGTGTGAAAAGCGAGGCATTAAGCCAGAAACACCAATACGCCAACCTTTCGGCGCTGTTTGCCCAGCTGTTTATCGAGCTGTCCGACTGGCACCAACCGCTGTACCTGGTGATCGACGATTACCACCTGATCAGCAATGACCAGATCCATGAAGCGATGCGTTTCTTCCTGCGCCACCAGCCGGAAAATCTGACGCTGCTAATCCTTTCCCGCACCCTGCCTCCCCTGGGGATTGCCAATCTTCGCGTACGCGATCAGTTGTTAGAGCTGAGCACGCGCCAATTGGCCTTTAATCATCAGGAGGCAAAACAGTTCTTTGACTGCCGCCTCACCTCCCCACTGGAGCACAATGACAGCAGCCGTCTGTGTGACGAAGTGGAAGGCTGGGCAACCGCCTTGCAGCTAATCGCTCTCTCCGCCCGCCAATCCACCTCTTCCGCTCAGCAATCGGCCAAACGTCTGGCCGGGCTGAACGCCAGCCACCTGTCCGATTATCTGGTGGATGAGGTGCTCGATCGCGTCGATGCCGATGCCCGCGCGTTCCTGTTGCGCTGCTCGGTACTGCGTTCGATGAACGACGCGTTAATCGTTCGCCTGACCGGGGAAGACAACGGCCAGCAGCGCCTGGAAGAGCTTGAGCGCCAGGGCCTGTTTATTCACCGCATGGACGACACCGGCGAGTGGTTCTGTTTCCATCCGCTGTTTGCCTCGTTCCTGCGCCAGCGTTGCCAGTGGGAATTGGCGCTGGAACTGCCCGGCCTGCACCATGCAGCGGCGGAAGGTTGGCTGGCGCTCGGATACCCGGCGGAAGCCATTCACCATGCGTTGGCAGCCAGCGATGTCAATATGCTGCGCGATATCCTGCTGCAACATGCCTGGTCGTTGTTCCATCACAGCGAACTGGCCTTGCTGGAGGAGTGTCTGAATGCCCTGCCGTACGAACGGCTGATCCAGAACCCGAAACTGGCGCTGCTGCAAGCCTGGCTGGCACAAAGCCAGCACCGTTACAGCGAAGTGAACACCCAGTTGGAACGCGCCGAACAGGCCATGCTCCAGCAAAAGATCGTTATTGACCAGACTCTGCATGCCGAATTTGACGCGCTGCGTGCTCAGGTGGCGATCAACGCCGGTAAACCGGAAGAGGCCGAACGCCTGGCCACCGAGGCGCTGAAATTCCTGCCGCTATCCAGCTATTACAGCCGCATCGTGGCCACCTCCGTCACCGGTGAGGTTCACCACTGCAAGGGGGAACTGGCACGTGCGCTGCCCATGATGCAGCAGACCGAACAGATGGCTCGCCGCCATCAGGCTTACCACTATGCGCTGTGGGCACTGTTGCAGCAGAGCGAAATCCTGATCGCGCAAGGGTTCCTGCAAGCCGCCTATGAAACCCAGGATAAAGCCTTCGAACTGGTGCGTGAACAGCATCTCGAGCAGTTACCGATGCACGAATTCCTGCTGCGCATTCGCTCACAGGTGCTGTGGTCGTGGTCACGGTTGGACGAAGCCGAAGAAGCGGCACGTGAAGGACTGAAGGTGTTGGCTAACTACCAGCCACAGCAGCAGTTGCAATGCCTGGCGATGTTGGCTAAATGCTCGCTGGCGCGTGGCGATCTGGATAATGCCAATGCTCACCTGCTGCGCAGCGAAGTCCTGCTGCATGGCTCACAGTACCACCGAGACTGGCTGACCAATGCCGATAAACCAAGGGTGATCCACTGGCAGATGACCGGTGATACCACCGCAGCGGCCAATTGGCTGCGCCATACCGAAAAACCGGGGATGGCCAACAACCACTTTATGCAGGGGCAATGGCGTAATATCGCCCGCGTGCAGATCCTGCTCGGCCAGTACGAAGAAGCCGAAGTGGTGTTGGACGAACTGAACGAAAATGCCCGCCGCCTGCGATTGGTGAGCGATCTCAACCGTAACCTGCTGCTCAGTAATCAACTCTACTGGCAGATGGACCGTAAAGTGGATGCCCAGCGCGTGCTGATAGAGTCGCTCTCGCTGGCCAACCGCACCGGATTTATCAGCCACTTTGTGATCGAGGGGGAGCCTATGGCGCAGCAATTGCGTCAGTTGATCCAGCTCAACACGCTGCCAGAGATGGAACAGCATCGCGCCCAGCGCATTCTGCGCGATATCAACCAGCATCATCGGCACAAGTTCGCCCATTTTGACGAGAACTTCGTCGACAAGCTGCTCACTCACCCACAAGTACCGGAGCTGATCCGCACCAGCCCGCTGACACAGCGTGAATGGCAGGTGCTGGGCCTGATTTACTCCGGTTACAGCAACGATCAGATCGCCGGGGAGCTGGCCGTGGCGGCCACCACCATCAAAACCCACATCCGTAATTTATATCAGAAACTGGGGGTCGCACATCGCCAGGAGGCAGTGCAGCAGGCGCAGCAGTTGCTGAAAATGATGGGTTATGGCGCGTAGTTTTAAAGGCAGATCCGTGGGGGATAGCTCGTTTAATTTTGTCATCCTGGGAGCTGTTCCAGGATGAGCCTTACCCCCCTTTATATAAGTAACCTATAATTTAGAGCATATATAAAGCCTGATACATCCAGAAAATAAATATGTCGAGCAATATCGCCCGCGGTTAATCCAACACCCACCTGTTTTTTCATGACATTATCGTTTCATCTGGGTACTATTGCCGCAAATTTCCATAGGGAGTTGGGATTGTGGCAATAAACAGGAAAACACTCATTGCGGCCGGGATTTATCTGGTCACCTCTCCGGCCATGGCGAGCACGGGTACCCTTATCGATTATAGTTCTCGGCCCGATGCCGGGGTTTCTCTGGGTAATCAGGTTGCCGCATCAACGCTATTTTCTCATACCCTGCACCAAAGAAAGACCTCGCCAGGCGACAGTCAACTCTGGATGCGCGTTTCGGGTTATCACAGCAAGGATCTGAGCGCGGGCGATAACGGCTTGCCCGTCGATATGGATCGTCAGGTCTTTATGCTTGGCGGGGATTTGCTGGCTTTGGACAACAACAAAGAAGAGTGGACGGCAGGCCTGATGACCGGCTACGGCCACGCCAAGAGCAGCGCTAACAATGCCACCTTCTCATCCGAGGGCAAGGTCGACGGCTATTCTATTGGCGCTTACAGTACCTGGTATCAAGATAAGAAAAAGCACTCCGGGGCATATGTGGATTCCTGGCTGCAATACGCCTGGTTTAACAACAGTGTGACCTATGCCCAGGGCAAGCAGAGTTATGACAGCACCGGCTTTAGCGCCTCGCTGGAAACCGGCTATGCCTTACAGCCTTTTTCTGCACTCGAGTTGATTATCGAGCCGCAGCTGCAGATTATTTACAACCGCTTCGATGCCGATAATCATCAGGATCCGGCGGGCGTCTATATTCATCAGGCCGATGTGCCAAACTTCACCTCACGCGTCGGCATTCGCTGGTACAGCGATCAGGACGATTATACTACCGCCTATCTCGCCACCAACTGGTGGCATAACAGTGGTAAGAACGCGGTCAACTTTAATGATACGCGGGTAGAGAGCAACTCCCTGGATAATCTGTTTGAGGTCAAGCTAGGTCTGCATTCGCCTAGCACTTACAACATGCAGCTGTGGTTTGAGGGCGGGATCACCATGGGAACCAACAGCTACCAGGATTACGGCGGCACCTTGGGTGTGAGCTATCGCTGGTAACAACGCTGTGCTGTACAGGGATGTACGAATGCCGCAAGCACATGGATGCGCCAGAGCGGCCAGCTTGAAAGACGGCGGCTATAAAAACCCTGCCGTTGCTCTGGTCTAATACCTGCAAAAATTGGATACAATAAACACATTATCCCATTACCCGGTATTTTGCAGTTATGGAACAGTTTGAAACGATCGACGTTGTGCAGGCACACCAACGCCTGAAAGACGGTAGCGCTGCGCTGGTTGATATCCGCGATCCACAGAGCTTTGAGGCTGGGCATACGCCAGGCGCTTTTCATCTGACCAACGCCACCCTGTCCGTATTTATGCAGCAGAACGAGTTCGATCGCCCGGTGATGGTCATGTGCTATCACGGCAACAGCAGCCGCAGCGCCGCGCAGTATCTGCTGCATCAGGGGTTTGACGCGGTTTACAGTATTGATGGCGGCTTTGAAGCCTGGGCCCGCCAGTTCCCCCAGGACGTTGAGACCTCCTCCTAATCCCCTTTGGGCCGCCTTTCTGGGCGGCCAATTGCTGAATTCTGCACTGTTTTTGTCAGATCCCTTCCCTGCGCTCAGGATTTCAACGGTATAATCAGCCGCCAATGCCATCGGCGGGTTCGCCCGTGGCCAAAGTCATCTACTTAGACGGAAAATCTATGGTTCGAGTGATCGCCGTATCCAACCCTCGCCTGGCGCAGGCCTTTGTCGATTACATGGCAACGCAGAGGGTTGTACTTGAAGTCCGCACCACGGGCGATGCAGCCGAAATCTGGCTGGCGGACGAGGCCCGTCTGGAGCAAGTGCAACACGAACTGCAACAGTTCCTGCTCGATCCCCTCAACCGCCGCTATCAGGCCGCCAGCTGGCAAACGGGCAGCACCGATGCCGGTCTACAGTATCAACAGTTTTCTTACCTGCAAATCATCCGCAGCAAGGCCGGGCCGCTGACGCTGACGGTGATGAGCCTGTGTATTCTGGTCTACATCCTGATGCAGATGTTGGGGGATGATACCGTGATGTTCTGGCTCTCCTGGCCACAAAACAGCTCGCAGTATGTCCAGCTGTGGCGCTGGGTCAGCCATGCGTTTCTGCACTTCTCGCTGCTGCACATTACCTTTAACCTGATGTGGTGGTGGTATCTTGGTGGCCCGCTGGAAAAACGTCTCGGCACCGGCAAGCTGTTTGTGATCGCCGTAGTATCGGCCTTTTTCAGCGGTTGGGCGCAGTCGTTGTTCAGCGGTGCGCTGTTCGGCGGGCTTTCCGGGGTCGTTTACGCCCTGATGGGCTATGTCTGGCTAAGCGGAGAGCGCGCACCGGAACGCGGTTTGAACCTGCCACGGGGCTTAATGGTCTTTTCCGCGCTCTGGCTGGTGGCCGGTTATTTCGATATTTTAGGAATGTCGATCGCCAATGCGGCACACGTTGCCGGTTTAGTGATAGGGTTATTAATGGCATTCTGGGATACGCGGCATCGCGCGCACAACGAACAATAGCAACCAGGCACATCGGTGTATTAGGGGAATATCGTGAAGCAAACACAGCGTCATGACGCAATTATCGAATTAGTGCGCTTACAGGGATATGTCAGTACAGAAGAACTGGTGGAACACTTTGCCGTCAGCCCGCAAACCATTCGCCGTGATTTGAATGACCTGGCCGATCAGAACAAAATACAGCGTCATCACGGTGGAGCTGCGTTACCTTCCAGTTCGGTAAACACCGCTTATCACGATCGCAAGGTGATGTGGTCGGAAGAAAAAGCCCGCATCGCCCAGCGAGTGGCCAGCCAGATCCCGGACGGTGCCACGCTGTTTATCGATATCGGCACCACGCCGGAAGCGGTAGCCCACGCGTTGATGGGCCATAAAAATCTGCGGGTCGTCACCAACAATCTGAACGTGGCCACCCTGCTCACCGCCAAGGAGGATTTCCGTCTGATCCTGGCCGGTGGTGAAGTCCGAACCCGCGATGGCGGCATCATGGGCGAAGCCACGCTGGACTTTATCTCCCAGTTCCGCCTTGATTTCGGCATTCTTGGCATCAGCGGCATCGATATGGATGGTTCGTTGCTCGAATTCGACTATCACGAAGTGCGAACCAAACGCGCGATTATCGAAAACTCCCGCTGCGTGATGTTGGTTACCGACCATTCCAAGTTTGGCCGTAACGCGATGGTGAACCTGGGGAACATGAACCTGATCGACTATCTGTTTACCGATCAGGCTCCGCCACCCAGTGTGATGAAGATTATCGAACAGTATGACGTGCAACTGGAACTCTGCTGATCACCCCTCACCCTAACCCTCTCCCAAAGGGAGAGGGGACTATACGTGCCACAAATCAGCTCCTGCCTCCAACCTTCACTCAGGCATAACGTTCCCGTTCTGGCCTAGTCAAAATGCCTCTCCCCAAACACAACACCGTAGCAACTCCTTCGCCCTTCAGGAGAGGGATATACGTACCACAGCATCTAACCTCCACACTGGCTTAACGCTCCCGTTTTTGCCTGGTCAACATGTCAACGCCCCCAAACACAGTACCGCTGCGGCTCCCTAACCTTTCGGAATAAGGGGATATAAGTACCACAGCATCTAATCTCCACACTGGCTTAACGCTCCCGTTTTTGCCTGGTCAACATGCCCACGCCCTCAAACACAGTACAGTTGTAGCTCCCTCGCCCTTCGGGAGAGGGTTGGGGTGAGGGGCTTACACCGCAGCTTTCATAGGGCTAATACCCCTGTTATTTGTATACCTACCATCACCAAACTGTTACCTCTATCACGCAAGAATGTTTTTGTTTGGTTAACTCTTGGCTTGTTTGTTGGTTTCCGATTACAATGATGAGCGAAAACGAACATAAAAGAGCTATTTCGAACACCAGGAGGAAGTTAACGTGGAAACCAAAGACTTGATCGTTATCGGTGGCGGTATCAACGGAGCCGGCATCGCAGCCGATGCCGCCGGGCGCGGGCTGTCCGTTCTGCTACTGGAAGCGCAAGACTTGGCCTGTGCTACGTCTTCCGCCAGTTCAAAACTGATCCACGGTGGCCTGCGCTACCTGGAACACTACGAGTTTCGTCTGGTCAGCGAAGCGCTGGCCGAACGTGAAGTGCTACTGAAACTGGCACCGCACATCGCCTTCCCAATGCGTTTCCGCCTGCCGCACCAGCCCCATCTGCGCCCGGCCTGGATGATCCGCATCGGCCTGTTCCTGTACGATCATTTGGGCAAACGCACCAGCCTGCCGGGCAGTAAAGGGTTGCGCTTTGGACCAGACTCCGTCCTGAAGCCGGACTTAAAGCGCGGTTTCGAATATTCTGACTGTTGGGTCGACGATGCGCGCCTGGTCGTGCTGAATGCCCAAGCCGTGGCCGAACGCGGTGGCGAAGTGCGCACCCGCACCAAAGTGACCCGCGCCTGGCGCGAAAATGGGCTGTGGATGGTGGAAGCCATCGATGTCGACAGCGGCAAAACCTTTACCTGGCGCGCCAAAGGCTTGGTGAACGCTACCGGCCCATGGGTAAAACACTTCTTCGACGATGGCCTGAAGCTCAAGTCTCCTTACGGTATCCGCCTGATCAAAGGCAGCCATATCGTGGTACCTCGGGCACACAATCAGCCACAGTCTTATATCTTGCAGAACGAAGACCATCGTATCGTGTTTGTCATTCCGTGGTTGGACGAGTTCTCCATCATCGGCACTACCGACGTGGAATACCACGGCGATCCGAAAGACGTGAAGATCGACGATAACGAAATCAACTATCTGTTGAAGGTGTATAACGATCACTTCAAAAAACAGCTGGGCCGTGATGACATCGTCTGGACCTACTCTGGCGTGCGCCCGCTGTGCGATGATGAATCTGATTCACCACAAGCAGTGACCCGCGACTATACGCTGGATGTGCATGACGAGCAGGGCAAAGCCCCACTGCTTTCCGTGTTCGGTGGCAAACTCACCACCTACCGCAAGCTGGCTGAGCATGCGATGGAGAAGCTGGCTCACTACTATCCTGGCTGTGGTCCGGCGTGGACCAAAAACGGTTCCCTGCCAGGGGGCAATATTGACGGCGATCGCGACAGCTATGCCGCCAAACTACGCCGTCAGCACGGCTGGATGACGGAGTCTCTGGCTCGTCGTTACGCCCGTACCTATGGCAGCCACAGCGAAATAATCCTGGCCAATGCCAATAGCCTGAGCGATTTGGGTGAAGACTTCGGCCAGGACCTGTACGAGGCTGAACTGCGCTATCTGGTAGAGAAAGAGTGGGTTGTCGAGCTGGATGATGCCCTGTGGCGTCGTACCAAACTGGGGATGTGGCTCAGCGAAGAACAGCAGGCACGGGTGAAAGCCTGGCTGGCAGAAAATGCCAAACCAAAAGCGTTGTCATTGGCGTCTTGATTGAGGTGTGAGTAGGCGGGCGCAGCATGCAGCGCCCCTACGGCATACGGGACGCAACAAGTTAAATTCAAGGGCCGGTGATCCGGCCCTTGGCTATTACAGCTTTATCGGTTTGATATTCCAGATCTCGTCCGCGTACTCCTGGATCGTGCGGTCAGAAGAGAAGTAGCCCATGTTGGCGATATTGAGTATCGCGCGCCTGGTCCAGTCGTCCTGATTGAGATACACCTCATCTACTTGATCCTGCGTATCCACATAGCTGCGGTAGTCGGCCAACAGCTGATAGTGGTCGCCAAGATTGACCAGTGAATCGAACAGGCTGCTGTAACGCTTGGGCTCTTCGGGGCTGAACGCTCCGGTAGCGATCTGCGTCAAAGCCAGATGCAACTCTGCATCCTGCTCGTAATACTGACGCGGGTTATACCCATCGCGGCGCAGCGCTTCCACCTGATCGGCGGTATTGCCAAAGATAAAGATATTCTCTTCGCCCACGTGTTCCAGCATTTCGACGTTGGCTCCGTCCAGCGTGCCGATGGTCAAGGCACCGTTGAGAGCAAACTTCATGTTACTGGTGCCCGAAGCCTCGGTCCCCGCCAGCGAGATCTGCTCGGAGAGATCGGCCGCCGGAATGATCATCTGGGCCAGGCTCACCCCGTAGTTAGGGATAAACACCACCTTCAAATCATCATGCACTCGCGGATCGTTGTTGATCACCTTCGCTACGTCGTTGATCAAGCGGATGATCTGTTTGGCGGCATAGTAGGCAGAGGCCGCTTTGCCCGCGAAGATCACTACGCGCGGTACGCGTTTGGCATCGGGATCCTGCAACAGACGGTTATAACGCGTGATCACATGCAATACGTTCAGCAATTGCCGCTTATATTCGTGGATCCGTTTGATCTGTACGTCGAATAACGCGTCGGGATTCACCACCACGTTAAGCTTTTTCGCGACATATGCCGCCAGCCGCTCTTTGTTCTGCCGTTTGGCAGCCTGTACGGCCTGCAAGAAGCTCGGGTAATCTGCATTCGCTTTGATTTCGCCAAGCTGGCTGAGATCGCTACGCCAGTTATGGCCAATGCTGTCATCCAGCACTTTGGATAGCGGCCGGTTAGCCAACCCTAGCCAGCGGCGCGGCGTTACCCCGTTGGTTTTATTGCAGAAGCGATCGGGGAATACGCGAGCAAAATCAGCAAACAGGGACTGTACCATCAGTTCGGAGTGCAGAGCCGAGACGCCATTCACCTTATGGCTGGCGACCACCGCCAACCACGCCATCCGCACCCTGCGCCCGTTGGTTTCATCAATGATGGAGACCCGTGCCAGCAATTGATTATCGCCCGGCACCACTTGCTGTACCTGCTTGAGGAAATGGTCGTTGATTTCGAAAATCAGCTGCAGGTGGCGCGGCAGGATCTTACCCAGCATATCGACCGGCCAGGTTTCCAGCGCTTCGCTCATCAAGGTGTGGTTGGTGTAGGAGAACACCTTTTCCACCACAGCCCAGGCATCCAGCCAGCTGAATTTGTGCTCATCAATCAGCAGGTGCATCAGTTCAGGGATCGACAACACCGGGTGGGTATCGTTGAGGTGGATGGCAATCTTGTCGGCCAGATTGTCGAAGGTTTTGTGCATCGTCCAGTGGCGGCTGAGGATGTCCTGGGTGGTGGCTGAAACCAGGAAGTACTCCTGCCGCAGGCGCAGTTCGCGCCCGGAATAGGTGGAGTCATCGGGATAGAGCACGCGTGAGACATTCTCGGAGTGGTTTTTATCTTCCACGGCGGCAAAATAGTCGCCCTGGTTGAACTTGCCCAGGTTGATCTCATTACTGGCCTGAGCACTCCATAAACGCAGCGTGTTGGTGGCATCGGTATCAAAGCCCGGGATCACCTGATCGTAGGCGATGGCGATAATCTCTTCGGTTTCCACCCAACGGGCCTTTGCCCCTTCCTGCTGTACGCGGCCACCAAAACGCACTTTATAGCGGGTATTGTGGCGCGGGAATTCCCACGGGTTGCCGTATTCCAGCCAATAATCCGGCGACTCCATCTGTTGGCCATCGACGATATTCTGCTTGAACATGCCATATTCGTAGCGGATACCGTAACCCCGGCCAGGCAGCGCCAGCGTAGCCAACGAATCCAGGAAGCAGGCCGCCAACCGCCCCAGGCCACCATTGCCCAGGCCAGGATCGTTCTCTTCCTCAAGCAGTTCACTCAGGTTCAGACCCATCTCATCGAGTGCGTCCTCAATATCCTGGTAAATCCCCATCGATAACAGCGCATTCGACAGCGTACGGCCAAGCAGAAACTCCATCGACAGGTAATATACCTGCCGGACATCTTGCGAAAGCTGGGCGCGATTGGATCGCAACCAACGTTCCACCATCCTGTCGCGCACTGCAAACAGCACGGCGTTAAGCCAGTCGTGCTGGGTGGCAATAGCCGGATCCTTACCGACAATAAACATCAGTTTATAGGCGATGGAATGTTTCAGCGCTTCGACACTGACCGTGGGTGAGGTGTAACTAAACGGTGAAGTCATAGTAATTCAATCCCAAGTACGTGATTACAACAAGCGTTGATAGAGCGACAAGTATTCCTTTGCCGCGACTTGCCAGCCAAAATCCAGCCCCATGGCATGGCGTTGTACATGTTGCCAATGTCTCGGCCTGCTCCACAGCACCAGAGCACGCCGAATGGCATTGCCCAGGGCAACAGCATCACAATCATCAAACATAAACCCGCTGGCAGTGCCGTCGGCCAGGTTCTCCAGCGCACAGTCCACCACCGTATCTGCCAACCCACCGGTGCGGCGCACCAGCGGCAACGTGCCATATTTCAGGCCATAAAGCTGTGTTAACCCGCAAGGCTCAAAGCGGCTGGGCACCAGGATCACGTCCGCTCCACCGATAATGCGGTGGGAGAAGGCATCGTGGTAGCCAATCTGCACGCCGACCTGTTCCGGATAATCGGCCGCCGCGGCCAGGAAAGCCTGCTGCAATACCGCGTCCCCCGCCCCCAGCACCGCCAACTGCCCCCCTTGTTCCAGCAAGGCTGGCAGGGCTTCCAGCACCAGATCCAACCCTTTCTGGTTGGTCAAACGGCTGACCACCGCAAACAGCGGCAACGATGCATCCACCTGCAGCCCCATGGCTTTTTGCAGATGAACCTTGTTCTTGGCCTTGTTTTTCAGGCTATTGGCGTCGTAGCGCGCCGCCAGGCGTGCATCGTGTGACGGGTCCCAAATCTTGTCATCAACACCGTTGAGAATGCCGCTCAATCTCCCCTGCCGCTGCCGCTCCTGGAGCAAACCTTCCATCCCGTAACCGAACTCCGGCTGGGTGATTTCACGCGCATAGGTCGGGCTGACGGCGGTGATATGGTCGGCGTAGTACAGGCCTGCCTTCAGGAATGACATCTGGCCATAAAACTCCAGGCCATAGATATTCAAGAATGACGATGGCAACCACAGCTCCGCCATATGGTGGGCAGAGAATAACCCCTGATAGGCCAGATTGTGTACGGTGAAGATCGAGCGTGCCGGGTGGCCATTAGCAGCCAGATAAGCGCAGGCCAAGCCAGCATGCCAGTCGTGGGCATGGACCAGTTTTGGCCGCCAGTAATGATCCAACCCCTTCGCCAGCTCACAGGCCATCCAGCCCAGCAAGGCAAAACGGCGGTGGTTGTCCGGGTAGGCATACATCGACTGATCGTGATACGGGCTGCCCGGCCGGTCATACAGCCAGGGGGCATCGATCAGGTAAACGCCCACGCCATGATAGGTGCCATAACGCAACCCTACGCGCCCGGCAAAAGAGTCGATTTCGGCAACCAGTACCGTGTCCGGGATACCGTTGCGCACGTCAGGAAAAGCCGGTAATAGCACCCGAACATCAGCTCCTGCGGCAATCTGCGCCGTCGGTAATGCGCCAACCACGTCTGCAAGCCCGCCGGTTTTAAGCAGTGGGAACATCTCGGAACATACGTGTAAAACCTGCATTATCACTCCTGAAATTCGGTAAAAACGTCTTTACGGAGATAAGGGGCGCGGCTTGCCACGCCCAAGGTTCCGGCGGAATGGCTACAGTTTTGCCAACATTTCGCGCGTCACCAGCACGATGCCCTCTTCCGAGCGGTAAAAACGCTTGCTGTCTTCCTCGGCGTTTTCACCAATCACCATGCCTTCTGGAATATGGCAGGCGCGATCGATAATGCAGCGGCGCAGGCGGCAGGAGCGGCCAACGTTGACATCGGGTAGTAATACAGAAGAGTCGATGGTGCAAAAGGAATTCACCCGCACCTTCGAGAACAGTACCGAGTGCACCACCACCGAACCAGAGACAATGCACCCACCGGCCACCAGCGAGTTCATGGTCATGCCGTGGCTGCCGGAACGGTCCTGCACAAATTTGGCTGGCGGCAGTGGCTCCATATAGGTGCGGATCGGCCAGGAACGGTCGTACATATCCAGCTCAGGCGTCACCGAAGCCAGATCGAGGTTGGCGCGCCAGTAGGCTTCCAAGGTCCCGACATCACGCCAATACGGTGGTAAATCTGGACCACATCCCACACAGGAAATAGTAAACGGATGTGCCCAGGCAGCACCCTGCGCGGTAATTTTGGGGATCAGATCCTTGCCGAAATCGTGGGAGGAGCCAGGGATCGACATATCCTCTTCCAACAGTTGGTAGAGGTAGCTGGCGTTGAAGATATAGATGCCCATGCTGGCCAGTGACATCTCCGGGTTGCCAGGCATGGCCGGCGGATCGTCTGGTTTTTCCAGGAATTCAAGGATCAGGTCGTTATCGTCCACCTTCATCACGCCAAACTCGCTAGCTTCCTTACGCGGTACCGGAATACAGGCCACCGTGCACTGCGCCCCTTTCTCGACGTGGTCGATCAGCATGCGCGAGTAGTCCATTTTATAAATATGGTCGCCTGCCAGGATCACTACGTATTCCGCTTCATAACGGCGAATGATGTCGAGGTTCTGGTAGACCGCATCCGCGGTACCTTTGTACCAGTGTTCGGTGCTGAGGCGCTGCTGGGCAGGCAGCAGATCGACAAACTCGTTCATCTCTTCGTTGAGGAACGACCAACCCCGCTGAATATGCTGCACCAGCGTGTGGGAATGATACTGAGTGATCACCCCCATACGGCGGATCCCTGAGTTCAGGCAATTGGACATGGCAAAATCGATGATGCGGTACTTGCCACCGAAGTGAACGGCTGGCTTGGCGCGGGTAGAGGTTAAATCTTTCAAACGCGAGCCACGGCCGCCTGCCAATATCAGGGCGACGGATTTATTCGGCAGTTGGCGCGCCAACATCAGAGGGTCTTTATTTTCGTGCTTAACCATAACTGACTCCTTTTAATTTTTCTCCACCAGCACGCAAAGCGAATGCGCAACCTGGCACCAGGCGGGTAGAACCGCCCGAGAATCTTCCTGAGTGAAGGGGGCGACAACCTGCCAATCACCCTCGGGTAACGTCATCTTAACGGTCTGCTGGGTAGCGTTGATCACCATCAGCCAACGTTGTGACAGACGGATCTGCAAGCAGCGATCGCCCTGTTCCCACTGTTGCGCACTGAGCGGCTGCCCCTGCGCGTTTAACCACTGCACGCTGCCGTCTCCCTCCTGCCACCAGCGGTCTGCCTGCAAAGCAGGAATTTGCTGGCGCAAGCGGATCAGCGCGGCGGTGTATGCGGTCAGTGACTCATCCGCATTGGCCCAATCGAGCCAGGTGGTTGCGTTATCCTGACAGTAAGCATTGTTGTTGCCTTGCTGGCTATTGCCGTGCTCATCACCGGCCAGCAGCATCGGTGTCCCCTGTGCCAGAAGCAGCGTGGCAAGCAGTGCTCGCTGGCTGGCCTGGCGGCGTTGCAAAACGGTTTCGTCGGCAATCAGGCCTTCAACCCCGTGGTTACAGCTAAAGTTTTGGTCGCTGCCATCACGGTTTCCCTCTCCGTTAGGCTGGTTATGTTTCTCCTTGAAACTCACTACGTCCTGTAAGGTAAAGCCGTCATGGGCCGTCAGCATATTGATGCTGGCGTAGGGTGCACGCCCACGTTGGTTGAATACCTCGCTGGAGGCGGCAAAACGCTGGGCAAACTGACCCAGTGACAGATCGCCCCGCAGCCAGAAACGGCGGATATCGTCACGGAAATGGTCATTCCACTCAGCAAAACGGCCTGGAAACGCACCAACCTGATAGCCCCCCGGGCCAATGTCCCAGGGCTCGGCGATCAGTTTGCAGCGCCCCAGCGTATCGTCCGCCAGCATCGCCTGAAACAGCGGTGCATCGCGGTCAAATGCCGGTGTACGGCCCAACACGGTGCCAAGATCGAAGCGAAAACCGTCGACATGGCACTCCCGAACCCAAAAGCGCAGGCAATCCATCACCCATGCCACGCCCGCTGGCTGATCCAACCGCAGCGTATTGCCACAGCCGGTGAGGTTATCGTAGTCACCGTCAGGGGTTAGCCAGTAGTAGCTGACATTGTCGATACCACGCAGCGACAACGTTGGCCCATCCACATCCAGCTCTGCACTATGGTTGAACACCACGTCCAGGATCACTTCGATCCCCGCCCGGTGCAGCGCTTTCACCGCATCGCGGAACTCACGTAGCGGCGTTGTCCCGGTGCTCAAGCTGCTGTAACGGTTGTCTGGCGCGAAAGGAGCCAGCACGTTGTATCCCCAGTAATTGATCAGCCCAAGGCGCTGCAAACGCGGCTCCGTGGTGTGCTGCTGCACCGGCAGTAGCTCAAGCGCCGTGATCCCCAACCGTTTGAAGTAGGCAATCATCGCCGGGTGGCCAAGAGCGGCAAAGCTGCCACGCAACACGGCCGGGATCTCCGGGTGCGTTAACGTCAGCCCCCGGACGTGGGCTTCGTAGATCACCGTTTTGCCCCAAGGGGTAGCGGGTGGGCGATCGTCTTGCCAATCATAGCTTTCGTCGATCACTATGCATTTGGGTATCAACGAGGCGCTGTCTTGCTGGTCCGGTTGATCGTACCCCCCGTGCAACTGCACATGGTCGGCAACGGGTCCTTCAACTGCCCGCGCCGCCGGATCGAGCAACAGCTTGTTGGCGTTAAAGCGCAGCCCAAGATGCGGCTCAAACGGGCCATGCACCCGAAAACCATAGCGCTGCCCCGGCTTGCCTCCCGGCAGATAACCGTGCCAGATATCACCGCTGCGGGCAGGCAACGGCAGGCGTGTTTCACGATATTGCGCATCGAACAGGCACAGCTCAACCTGCGTGGCATGTGCAGAAAACAGGGTAAAGTTGATGCCATTACCGTCGTAATAAGCCCCTAAGGGCGCGGCAAGACCCGGCGTCAGCTCTGCCATCAAACCTCCCGCCGTAGATAAACCGTGGCCAGCGGCGGCACCATCACGCTGATCGAATGTTCACGGCCGTGGCTGCCGATCGGCTGCGAGATCACCCGCCCCTGATTACCCGCGTTGCTGCCGTGATAATGGTGTGAATCGGTATTGAGGATCTCCTGATATTCACCAGCGCGCGCAATGCCGATACGGTAATGAGGGCGCGGCACCGGGGTAAAGTTGCTGATGGCAATCAGCTCATTGCCCTGCGAGTCGTAGCGTGCAAAGGCAAATACCGAGTTGTCGTGATCGTCGACCACCAGCCATTCAAAGCCGTCTGGACGATAATCGCGCTCATACAGCGGCGCATTTTCCTGATAGCAGTGGTTGAGATCACGTACCAGCCGTTGCACGCCGTGGTGCCAACCGTCCAATCCTTCCAGCAGATGCCAGTCCAGGCTGGTATCGAAATTCCACTCACGCCCTTGAGCAAATTCGCTGCCCATAAACAGCAGTTTTTTGCCCGGATGCGCCCACATAAAACCGTAATAGGCCCGCAGGTTGGCGAATTTCTGCCAGGCATCCCCCGGCATCCGATCCAGCACGGAGCCTTTGCCATGGACCACTTCGTCGTGTGAGATCGGCAGCACGAAGTTTTCGGTATAGGCGTAGAGCATGCCGAAGGTCATCAGGTTATGATGGTATTTACGGTGCACCGGATCGCACTTCATGTAATCCAGCGTGTCGTGCATCCAGCCGAGATCCCACTTGTAGTGAAAACCTAGGCCATTGGCATCCGGCGGCAGCGTAACGCCCGGGTAATCGGTCGACTCTTCCGCCAGCGTCACCGCCCCTGGCCGCTCTTTGCCCAGCGTCTGGTTGGTGTAACGCAGGAAGGAGATCGCTTCCAGGTTCTCATTACCGCCATAGTAGTTCGGCACCCACTCCCCGTCGGCACGGCTGTAATCACGGTAAATCATCGACGCCACCGCATCGACGCGCAGGGCGTCGATACCAAAGCGCTCCAGCCAGTAAAACGCATTGCCCGCCAGATAGTTACGTACCTCGTGGCGGCCATAGTTGTAAATCAGCGTGTTCCAGTCCTGATGGAACCCTTCGCGAGGATCGGCATATTCATACAGCGCGGTGCCGTCGAAGTTGGCCAGGCCATGGGCATCGCTGGGGAAATGCCCCGGCACCCAATCCAGGATCACGTTGATACCGGCATCATGAGCCGCGGCGATAAAAGCCTTGAACTCCGCTGGCGTACCAAAACGACGGGTTGGTGCATACATTCCCAACGGCTGATAGCCCCAACTGCCGTCGAACGGATGCTCGTTGATCGGCAACAGTTCAATATGGGTGAAACCCATATATTTAACGTAGGGGATCAGCTGCTCAGCCAGCTCCTGATAGCTGAGCCAGAAATTATTGTCGGTATGGCGACGCCAGGAACCCAGGTGCACTTCATAGATGGAAATCGGGCGGTCAAAGTCATTGGCCCGCTGCCTTTCCGGCGTGTTTTCCACCACCGCAGGCAGCGGCGTGATCAACGAGGCCGTTTCTGGCCGCATCTGCGCTTCAAAGGCATAAGGATCGGCTTTCAACTGCACATTGCCGTAACAATCGATAATCTCGTATTTATACAGTTGCCCGGCCTTCACGCCCGGTAAAAACAGCTCCCAAATCCCGTTCTCTCTACGCAGGCGCATGGGATGACGCCGTCCATCCCAAAAGTTGAACTCCCCCACTACCGACACGCGCTGGGCATTCGGTGCCCAAACGGCAAAGCTGGCCCCAGCCACATTATCCAACGAACCAGGATGCGCCCCCAGCCGCTCATAAGGCCGCAGATGGGTGCCCTCGGCCAGCAGCCAGCTATCAATATCCTGCAACAGGGTGCCAAACCGATAAGGGTCCTCAAGCAGTTGTTGATGGTCGCGCCAGCTGACTTCAAGCTGATAGCGGAAAGGGGTTTTACGACGCGGTACGAGAGCGCTGAAAAAACCACGAGCGTCATCGCAATTGAGCTGGACCAGACGGTTACCGGTTTTACTCTCTACCAGCCACACGGCGCCCGCATCCGGCAACAGCGCACAAATCTGTAGTCCGTTTTCGGTTACATGCATGCCGAGCAAGGAAAAGGGATCGGCATAGTGACCGGAGATGAGCTGATTGATCACGTCACGTTCGGGAAGTACAGGCATAGCATTCTTCCTTTGATTAAGAGCATGACTTTTAAAAAGGCTACGCTGAACAAAAAGCAGCCGTTGCACCTATCATGCAATTCATTTGCTACCTAAAGCGTGATTTCAGTCGGTTATTGATTAATCGATCGCCTTCATGCTCGCAATTTCGCTCTTTATGCTTATTTTTCAGGCGAATTTTCACCATTGATGGAAAATTTTTCATCCATCTAATAAGCATAGCCATGTCTGTTAAAAACACGGTGGTATTACTCAGGAAAATTTCTAGTCGGAAAACCGGTGGAACAGGCAACCTGCGGTGGTTGCGTCTGGTATGCGACAGGCGTGATGCTACCTTGCCTGCATCGCCTTTACCGCTACAGCAACCGAGACCAGAAATATGGAAAACAGGGCATTGGAGGGCTGAAAGAGCTCAGCCCTCAGGAAGTTCAGTTCAAGGTTACAGCAGGATACGCAACATGCGACGCAGCGGTTCGGCCGCACCCCACAACAACTGATCGCCAACGGTGAAGGCAGAGAGGTATTCCGGCCCCATATTCAGCTTGCGCAGACGGCCAACCGGCGTGTTCAAAGTACCGGTTACGGCAGCAGGCGTCAGCTCACGCATGGTCAGTTCGCGGTCGTTCGGGATCACTCTTACCCAGTCGTTGTGCGTGGCCAACAACTGCTCGATTTCCGGCAGTGGGATGTCTTTCTTCAGCTTCAGGGTAAATGCCTGGCTGTGGCAACGCAGCGCACCTACGCGCACACACAAACCATCAACCGGGATGATGCTTGACGTGCTGAGGATCTTGTTGGTTTCAGCCTGGCCTTTCCACTCTTCGCGGCTTTGGCCGTTATCCAGTTGTTTGTCGATCCAAGGGATCAGGCTGCCCGCCAGAGGAACGCCAAAGTTATCGGTTGGCAGCTTACCGGAACGTGTGGCCTCCGTGACCTTACGTTCGATATCCAGGATTGCCGAAGCCGGATCCTGCAACTCTTTCGCCACATCCGCATGCAGCATGCCCATCTGGGTCAACAGCTCACGCATATGGCGCGCACCGCCGCCGGAAGCCGCCTGATAGGTGGCAACAGAAGCCCACTCCACCAGGTCGTTGGCAAACAGGCCGCCCAACGACATCAGCATCAGGCTGACGGTACAGTTACCGCCAACAAAGGTCTTGATGCCTTTGTTCAGCCCTTCCTGGATCACCGCATGGTTGACCGGGTCGAGGATGATAATCGCATCGTCCTGCATCCGCAGAGAAGAGGCCGCATCGATCCAATAGCCCTGCCAGCCGGTGGCACGCAGCTTTGGATAGATTTCATTGGTGTAATCGCCGCCCTGGCAGGTAATAATGATATCGAGAGCGCTTAACGCTTCGATATCATACGCATCTTGCAGCGTGCCTTGCTGCTGGCCACCGAAAGCCGGGGCGGCAGCACCAAGCTGCGAAGTGGAGAAGAATACCGGGCGAATGGCGTCAAAATCGCGCTCTTGCGTCATGCGCTGCATGAGTACCGAGCCGACCATGCCACGCCAACCAATGAAACCAACGTTTTTCATATTTACTGTCCTGCCTTGGAGGATGACTATGCTCTATACCCTTCCAGGAAGGATATGAGATAGAGTTAAGTTATAAGTTGTGTGCAATATCTACCCACCTTACAAAATGTCGGCGCGAGCGCAAAGTGAATTTATTCGATGGTAGAGTAATTCTCAGCAGTAGGACTTATATCGGGCATTTTTTCTGATTTTGAGGCAATGAATGACAGAGATGATTGCGGCAACGGTGTTGCTGTTTTTAATTATGGATCCGCTGGGTAACCTGCCGATTTTCATGTCGGTGCTGAAACATCTGGAACCGCGCCGTCGCCGGGCGGTGGTGATCCGCGAGTTGCTGATAGCCTTGGTATTGATGCTGATCTTCCTGTTCGCGGGCGAACATATTTTGGCATTCCTCAACCTGCGCACCGAAACCGTATCGATCTCCGGCGGGATTATCCTGTTCCTGATCGCCATCAAGATGATTTTCCCTTCTCAGGAGGGCAGCGGTAGCGATCTTTCTGCCGGAGAGGAGCCTTTCCTGGTGCCGCTTGCCATTCCGTTAGTCGCCGGGCCGTCGATTCTGGCAACCTTGATGTTGCTTTCACACCAGTATCCCAACCAGATTTCGCATCTGGTAGTGGCCTTGCTGATTGCCTGGGGATTGTCGGCGGCGATCCTGCTGATGTCGAACCTGTTCCTGCGATTACTGGGTAGCAAAGGGGTGAGCGCACTGGAAAGGCTGATGGGGTTGATTCTGGTGATGCTGTCCACCCAGATGTTCCTGGACGGTGTTCGGGCCTATCTGAATCTTTAGCAGTCAGGGCACAGCCAATACAGCTGTGCCCCATCTTTTACGACTTAAACCACCATCGCCAACAGCAGGCAACCAATCAGGCCACAAACTGAAATGATGGTTTCCAACGCCGACCAGGATTTGATGGTTTCCATAATGGTCAGGTTGAAATACTCCTTGAACAGCCAGAAGCCCGGATCGTTGACGTGAGAGAAAATCACGCTGCCTGAACCGACGGCAATAACCATCAGCTCCGGGCTGGCCCCGGTGGTGGCGATCAGTGGAGCCACAATGCCACCGGCGGTGATTGCCGCGACGGTCGCAGAACCCAGTGCGATACGCAGCACCGCAGCAATTGACCAGGCCATCAGGATCGGTGACACGTTGCTGCCATGCATGATGCCAGCAATGTATTGCTCAATGCCGCTGTCCACCAGCACCTGTTTGAACGCCCCACCACCGCCGATGATTAACAGCATCATGGCAATGATTTTGATGGAGTCGCTGATGGTGCCCATCACTTCGTCCATGCTGCGGCCACGATTCAGGCCGAAGGTAAAGATGGCGATCAACACCGCGATCAGCGTGGCCATTACCGGATCACCAAAGAACTCGGCGTAAGACAGGAACGGGTGGTCTTTTGGCAACGCCATTTCCGCCACAGCACGGAATGCCATCAGGATCACCGGCACCAGTGCGGTCGCAACGCTGACACCAAACCCAGGCATTTCTTCTTCGGTAAAGGTTTTTGGGTTATATAAACCGACCGGAACCGGCTTATCGATTCCTTTCAGGAAACGGGCATACACCGGGCCTGCCAGGATCACGGTTGGGATCGCCAGCAAGGTGCCATACAGCAAGGTTTTACCCATGTCCGCATGGAAAATGGTGGCGATGGCCGTTGGGCCTGGGTGCGGCGGCAGGAAACCGTGGGTAACGGACAGCGCCGCAGCCATTGGCACGCCGACATACAGCAGCGGGATACGCGCAGAGGCAGCAATGGTAAACACCAGAGGCAGCAGCAGCACAAAGCCCACTTCGTAGAACAAAGCGAAACCGACGGTAAAACCGGTCAGCACGATAGCCCATTGGATATGCTGTTTACCGAACTTATCGATCAACGTGGTAGCAATCCGCTGGGCGCCACCACAGTCCGCCAGCAGCTTACCGAGCATGGCACCAAAACCCATGATCAACGCCAGACCGCCCAGCGTTCCACCCACGCCAGCCTTGATAGAACCAATCACTTTGTCTACCGGCATGCCCTGCATGACACCGACCGCCAGAGCAACCAGAATCAACGAGATAAAACCGTTCAGCTTAAAGCGGATCATCAGCAGCAGTAGCATGGCTACGCCGATGGCAACAATCACTAGTGGCATAATTTTTCTCCAACCCTTTTTATCACTTGGCCTCTTTGCGTAACGGCGGCGAAAGAAGGTGCTTTGTTTTCGTTATACGACCTACCCTGGTGGTTTAAGTAGGTGGTTGAGTACTGTGGTATAGCCAATGGATGCAGAATGCAGCCCACCACGTGGCAGCTTGAAAACGGCAGGCATATTCCCTGTTCTATGCTGTGTGATGACAATCACACCTCCATTTGTTACCCGTATCATGATACGGGTAACATGATAAGATCCGAAACCAGGTAACCCAGCAAAATTCGCATTCTGAGATAGAGATCAAACTTATGGCGGGAAAATGCATCATCCTGATGGGCGTCTCCGGTAGCGGCAAATCCACGATTGGCGCGGCGGTAGCACGGGAAATCAAGGCAAAATTTATTGATGGCGACGATCTGCATCCACGTGCCAATATCCAGAAGATGGCCAGCGGCCAACCGCTGAATGACGAGGACCGCGCGCCCTGGCTGCAACGCCTCAACGATGCGGCATACAGCCTTAATCACAAGAACGAAAGCGGGATTATTGTCTGCTCGGCGCTAAAACGCCGCTACCGCGATCTGCTGCGCAAAGACAATGACAATATGGTGTTTATCTATCTGAAAGGCAGCTTCGAGGTGATCCTTGCCCGTCTGCAAGCCCGCTCCGGACACTTTATGCCCACTGACCTGCTCAAAAGCCAGTTTGATGCGTTAGAAGAGCCAAGCGTTGACGAAAAAGATGTGATCTGCGTGGATATTGATACCGACGTTGAAGGCGTAGTTGGCCGCTGTGTCGCAGCACTAAAGCAATAAGCAAGCCGTTCTGGGCGCGGGCTGTCGCGCCCAGGTTCAGATACTGCCACCGGGTGCCACGGTGAAACCCACGTCCACCATGCGTGGAGAAACAACTTCCCCACGTAGTCGTGCCAACAGGCGCTCTGCGGCGATCTGGCCCATATGCTCACGCGGCGTCAGCACGCTCGCCAGTTTTGGCACCATTACCTGGCCGATATCGTGGCCGTGGAAACCGGCAATCGCCATATCCTGCGGGATCGATAACCCCTGGCGCTGGCACTCAAATGCCGCACCGATCGCCAGGTCGTCGTTGGTACAAAAAATACTGTCGATCTGCGGGTAATCGCGCTGCGCCTCACGCAACATCTCACCACCGGCCGAATAGGAAGAAGAGCGCGAGGTCATGATGCTGTAGGTTTCAAGGCCAGATTCTCGCATGGCCTGTTCATAGCCCTGCTGTTTAATAATGGTTCGTTCATCCTGACGCGCGCCAAAGTACACCACGTGACGATGGCCGCGAGCGATGATTTGCTGGGTCATTTGGCGGGCCGCTTCAAAGTTGTTGAACCCGACCGCCAGATCGATACAAGGTGAGACACAATCCATCAACTCCACCACCGGAATGCCTGCAACTTCAATCATCTTCAGGGTACGGGCGGTATGGTGGCGTTCGGACAGGATCAGCCCATCAATGTTATAAGAAAACAGCGACGTCAGACGCTCTTCCTCACGCTCCGGCAGATAGCCGTAGTGCGCCAGCATGGTTTGATAATTGTGCGCATCGGTAACGCTTTCGATACCCCGCAACACTTCGGCAAATACCTGGTTGGTCAGCGATGGCAACAATACGCCGATCGCCCGGCTGGTCGCGTTGGAAAGGATATCCGGCGCACGGTTGGGAATGTAGCCAAGTTCGTCTAGCGCTACCGCAATTTTTTGCTGTAAAGCGGCAGAAACCTGATCGGGATTGCGCAAATAGCGGCTCACCGTCATTTTAGTGACGCCAACCTGATCTGCGACATCTTGAAGCACCGGCCGTTTTTTCTTCATTATCAATGAACTGGCTAACCGTGAATGGGCAGCCATTTTAGCAAATAAAACGCCTTTCCGATATTGTTGGTTAGACAGCAAAAATAGGGCGCAGCATGCGGCGCCCCAACAAGGTCATCACACTGGTGGCAGATCGAACAGTAAAATCTCGCTGTCTTCATCGGCATGAATCGACAACGCTGTCTCATCCCAGATAGCAAAAGCATCGCTAATACCCGCTTTGTGGCCATTGATAGAGACATTGCCATGCACCACCTGGATCCAAACGCGGCGTTCTGCCTGAATTGGATAAACGGATTGCTCGTCTTTCTTCAGCGCCCAGCGAGACAAAGTCATATCCTGGAACACCTTCAGCGAACCTTCACGGGCGTCTGGCGACAGCACCAACTGGCGGCCCTGAGGCGCATCAAACATCCGTTGCTCATAACGTGGCTCCAGCCCAACCTGATCCGGAATAATCCAGATCTGGTAGAGATGCAATGGCCGATCGCTATTGGCATTGTACTCGGAGTGACGCACACCGGTCCCTGCACTCATGATCTGGAACTCACCAGCATTGATCTGTTCTTTGTTGCCCATGCTGTCCTGATGCTCCACCGTACCGCTCAGCACGTAGGTCAGGATTTCCATGTCTTTATGGGGATGAGTGCCAAACCCCTGGCCTGCGTCAATCACGTCTTCGTTGATCACCCGCAGCGCCGAGAACCCCATAAAGTCGGGGTCGTAATAGTCGGCAAATGAGAAGGTGTGCCAGCTATCGAGCCAACCATGATTGGCATGACCGCGATCTTGTGCCTTACGTAAATAAATCATATTCAACTCTCCTCAATGTTTTCTACAGTCTAGACCTGACAGAGGAATATGAAAGCGCAAAAATCTCACTCCTCTGTTCAAAAAATTAGGTGGAGTTTGGCAGCAAGTAGCAAAGGATTTATGGGAGGGGATGTGGGTAAAAAAAAAGCCAGCACCCGAGCTGGCTAAGTAAACACTGGAAGCAATGTGAGCAATGTCGTGCCTTCAGCAAACAGTATCAAGGCTGATACTCCCCCTGAACGCATGGCAATAATAATCATTATCATTCGCACCTGTAAAGCGTTTTTTTGACCAATGGGGAATTATATTGACTCAGGGGAGTAAACGGATAATTTGGGAGGTTATTCAACCGGTAAACGTGAAAGAGAGGATAAAATGAGCGAGATTGTAGTTCGTCACGTGGAAAGTAACGATGCTGAAGCCTTGCACCAGCTATATTCCCACCCAGCCGTTTACCGTGACACGCTACAACTACCGCTACCGTCAAAAGCCATGTGGCAGCAACGTATTGCTAATGTGCAGCCCGGAACCTACAACATGGTGGCCTGTATTGACGATCGCGTGGTGGGGCAACTGTTCGTGGAACTCAACCAGCGGGTACGCCGTCGCCATGTGGCCACTATTGGCATCAGCGTGGATGCCGATTACCACGGCAAAGGCGTGGGCAGCGCGCTAATGAAGGCGATGATCGATCTCTGCGACAACTGGGCCAGCATTGAGCGCATTGAGCTGACGGTGTTCACCGACAATCAGGGGGCCATTGCGCTGTATCGTAAGTTCGGTTTTGAGATTGAAGGCACCAGCCGCCGCTTTGCCATGCGCGATGGCGAGTTGGTCGATGCCTATCATATGGCTCGCTTCAAAACCCCGTAATCAGAACGGCGTTATCGGTGGGGCGCTCATACCAACGCCCCACCGGTTAGACACTGCTAAACCAATAACTGACTTAAAGCCCGGTCGTTTCGCGAATATAGCGGCGTGCTTTCACCGCGTACTCAAAAGGATTAGCCAGCGCTGGATCCTGCTCGGCCTCCACGACCATCCATCCCTTATAGCCACGCTCATCCAGCAGCTTAAATACCGGCCGGAAATCGATCACGCCATCCCCCGGCACGGTGAAGGTGCCTTTTTTCACCCCGTCCAGGAAGCTCAGGCGTTTGGCCTTAACCTCTGCCACCACCTCGTCACGTACGTCTTTCAAGTGCACATGGTTGATGCGCGGCAGGTATTTCTCCAGGATCGCCAACATTGCCTGTTGGCTGCCCTCGGAGTAATAGGCATGACCTGTATCAAACAGCAGGTAAACATCGTCGTTCACCATGCTCATATAGCGGTCTATCTCTTCGGTGGTCTGGATACCCGTGCCCATATGATGGTGCAGACAGACCTGCATCCCCTTTCCGGCGGCAATTTTCGCCAACTCGTTATACCCCTGAGCCACCCACTGCCACTCTTCATCGCTAAAATAGGGTTTCTCTTCAAATACCGCCTTGGTGGTACCCTGAATGCTCTTGCTCTGCTCGGAGCAGCCAATCACTTTGGCCCCCATCGCATGCAGGAAATTCATGTGGTTAATAAACTCATCGATGGTCTTTTCTTTCTGCCCATCGGCAAAGAACGTGCTGAACCAGGCATTACAGATCTGGATCCCGCGGATATCCAGCATCGGTTTCAGCACCTTGGGATCGCGCGGGTATTTGCTACCCACTTCGCTGCCGGTAAACCCGGCCAGCGCCATTTCGCTGACGCACTGCTGGAACGTATTCTCGTTGCCTAACTCAGGCATATCATCATTCGTCCAGCCAATCGGGGCGATCGCCAGCTTTACGTAGTCTTTGTTCATTTTCAGCCTCAGTCATGTAGGCACTTACCGGCTATATCTTCCCCGCCGGCGTGGCCAGGAAAATTATTTACCATAGAAGCCAGGGCGAGCGGGCAAGGTCACAGGCACCACCTCACCGCTGGTCTGCGCTGCGATACAGGCATCCGCCGCCACCGCAGCCGCAAAGCCATCCCAAGCAGAAGGCCCGGTGAGTTTGCCGGCCTGGACATCATTGATAAAGGCTTGCAGCTCAACGTCATAAGCGCCGATAAAGCGATCTTTCCAGTCGACCAGGATCTCGGTGGAAAGTTTGGCACCGCTGCGCATTTGCACCGCGGAAGGCTCTGGCAGCTTGGCAATGCCGGTTTCCCCCACCACTTCACACTGAATGTCGTAGCCGTATTGGCAGTTAACAAAGATTTCAACGTCAATACGGGTGCCCTTGGCCGTTTCAATCAGCACAATTTGCGGGTCTCTCAAATGTGGCAAGGCTTTGCTGCTCTTGCGTGGGAACACCACCTGTACCGAAACGTAATCATCGTCCAGCAGCCAACGCAGGACGTCTAGCTCGTGAATGAGCGTATCGGTTATGGCCATATCCGTGGTGTAGGCTTCACCGACCCTTGGGTTGCGGTGGGCACAGTGCAGCATCAGCGGCTCGCCGATCTGGCCGCTGGTCAGCACCTGTTTCAACGCCCGGTAGCCCTGATCGTAAGGACGCATAAAGCCCACCTGTACCAGGCGTTTGCCGTGCTTGGCTTCAGCATCCACGATGTTCTTGCAGCCCTGTGCCGTAACCGCCAGCGGTTTCTCGCAAAACACCGGTTTGCCTGCGGCAATGGCGGCCAGCA
This sequence comes from Serratia sp. 2723, assembly GCF_050434425.1. Classification (NCBI taxonomy): domain Bacteria; kingdom Pseudomonadati; phylum Pseudomonadota; class Gammaproteobacteria; order Enterobacterales; family Yersiniaceae; genus Serratia; species Serratia sp. 2723. Next base: position 40,758 of record NZ_JBNDIN010000010.1, on the reverse strand, counting down.
CAAACTCTTCATGGCTCGGCCCCCATGACGTGACCAGTACCGCCTGTACGTCTGAAGAGTTGATCAGATCGTGGGCATTGTCATAAACCTTGGCATCCAGTTTCAGTTCACTGACCACCTTGGCCGCACTGTCTCGATTGATGTCGTTCACCGCAACCACGCGGCTACCCTGCAACACCTGGCTACAACGGCGGATATGATCCCTACCGATAGCGCCGGTACCAATAACCCCAATGTTCAATGTCATTTTCGTTATCCTCATGGACTGTAAACGACAGACGCAAGGTCTGAGGTAGATCCGATTGTTTATGTGAGCGCGGCGCTCCGCCGCACCTACGATTGCCAAGGCATTGCATTATCAGTAGTCGCGGGCTTTATCGATGTTCTCTTGCAGCTTGTGGGCGACGGCGATAATTTTTTCACTTTCGGCCACCTGGGCACCGCCCACGCGCCACCAACTGAGATATTTGTGCACCATGGTTTTTGGCAGCACCTTGATATCCAGCAGGGTAGAAACCTGTTGCTTGCGGGCATCTGCCAGCGCATCGATCAGCTGTTGTTCGGTGGTGATGCTGTAGGTTTTGCAACCATAGGCCGCCGCCAGCATGGCAAAGTTGACCGGAACGAGCTTGCCGTCCAGTTTACCGCCCTGCGGGTCGCGGAAGCGGAACTCGGTGGTATAGCTCCCCATACCGTGCTCAATCTGCAGATTGTTGATGCAGCCATTGGTCATGTTATCGAACAGCACCACGTTGATTTTGCAGCCTTCCTGGATCGAGGTGACCAACTCTGAATGCAGCATCATGAACGCCCCATCCCCCACCATGGCGTAAACTTCGCGCTGTGGTTCCGCCAGCTTGACGCCTAACGCGGCGTTAACCTCATAGCCCATACAGGAGTAGCCGTATTCCACGTGATAGCCGTGCTCACCCCGGTTTTGCCAGACACGCTGCAGATCGCCAGGCAAACTACCAGCAGCAGCAACGATGACGCTGTCCTGCGGTAAATGCTGATTCAGCACACCCAGAACTCGGCTCTGGGTTAATACAGAGTCGGTTTGCTCGATAAACTCGGCAAATACCCGCTTGCGCTCAAGGCTATCGTCGATTTCCGGCACAAAGCCTTCGCCGGTATAGGTCACCTGATAGACACGCTCGGTCTCTTTTTGCTGTTCGCCAAGCGCCTTGCTGATAGCTTCTTGCCAATCGGCACGATAATCCGCCTGAGCCAACAATGGGCTGAGAGAGGCCAGCGCCGTACGGGCATCCGCCAAGACTTGCAGACCGTCCAGCTTGCCAGCATCAAACGCGCTGACGTTGATGTTAAGGAATTCCACATCCGGATTTTGGAACAGCCATTTGGACGAGGTGGTGAAATCGCTGTAACGGGTACCGATGCCGATCACCAGGTCTGCCTGCTTCGCCAACGTGTTGGCCGCCAGACAGCCGGTTTCACCAATGCCACCCACGTTATAAGGATGAGCAGAAAGCACCGTACCTTTACCAGCCTGAGTTTCGGCAAACGGAATATGGAAGCGTTCAGCAAACTGTTGCAGCGCCTGTCCGGCCTGCGAATATTTCACCCCACCACCGCAGATAATCAACGGCTTGCGTTTACCCACCAGCAACGCCAAAGCATCTGCCAATGATCCCTGGCTGGCCGGACGACGCTCAAGGCGATGCAGCCGTTTGTGGAAGAAATAGTCTGGGTAATCATAGGCTTCACCCTGAACGTCCTGCGGGAGACATAGCGTGACGGCACCGGTTTCTGCCGGATCGGTGAGCACGCGCATGGCATTAATGCAGGCGCTCATCAGTTGTTCCGGGCGCACAATGCGATCCCAATATTTACTGACGGCGCGAAATGCGTCGTTGGTGCTGATGCTCAAATCGTAGGATTGTTCGATCTGTTGCAATACCGGATCGGGCTGGCGAGAGGCGTAAACATCGCCCGGCAGCAGCAGTAGAGGAATGCGGTTAGCCGTGGCAGTGGCCGCAGCAGTGATCATATTGGCCGCACCGGGGCCGATGGAAGAAGTACAGGCGTAAATCTGCTGGCGCAGCTTCTGCTTGGCAAACCCGGTAGCGGCATGCGCCATTCCCTGTTCGTTGCGCCCCTGATGCACCACCAGATCGCCACAGTCTTGCTCCAGTGCCTGCCCCAGGCCGAGTACGTTACCGTGGCCGAAAATGGCGAAGATACCCTTTACGAATCTGGTTTCGACACCGTCTACCAGCAGGTACTGGTTGTCGAGAAATCTGACCAATGCCTGTGCCATGGTCAACTTGATCTTACCCATTTTACTCACCCTTTCTTGTGGCGTTATCCCAAACCTGCTGCAGGTGGTGGTTTGCGAGCAGGCAAGCATATCCGGTGGAGTAGCACTGACTTTATTTAGTTACATAAAAGCAGTGATAATCTTGTCTGGGTTGTTACACACTGCTCATGCAATAGGCAGTTTGAAACGTGCATCGATTATAAACAAATATATTTTTCATAAAACATAAATACAGAAGAAACATTTCATTTTGCGATAAAGATCGCATAATATCAAACCACCCAGGCTACAGTTATTTATATAATTCAATTGATTAAGAAAAAAGGAATCATGACTCTCTTTCGATCGACGCACCCACTCGCGATCGGAACAGCAGCCATCAAGGTGGCGCTCGCTTGCGCAACCTATTTCAGCAAGGGATTGTTCTATCAATAATAATGTGCCGATTCGGCAGACTACCCGTTGAATACTGCTTTTAAATGCATCACATTTTCGGGGTATAAATTTCATCTAATATTGAAATTGGAATTTTTATTCCTCATACTTCAACCATGCTTCCTACTTAGCTCCTTTACCGGGTCGCAATCGGTTTTGCTTAATGACAGAAGGATACGGGTATGGCCACACAACAAAAGCAGCTTGATGTCATTTGCCTCGGGCGCATCGCTGTCGATTTCTATGCTCAACAAATCGGCGCACGCCTGGAAGATGCCAGCTCATTCTCCAAATATCTTGGCGGCTCCTCCGGCAACGTGGCCTATGGCACCGCGATCCAAGGGTTAAAATCCGGCATGCTGGCTCGCGTAGGGGATGAGCACATGGGCCGCTTTCTGCGTGAAGAACTCCAGCGCGTCGGCGCCGACACGCAGAGCCTGATCACCGATAAGCAACGCCTGACCGGCCTGGTGATCCTGGGCATCAAGGATCAGGAAACCTTCCCGCTGATTTTCTACCGTGAAAACTGTGCCGACATGGCGCTGACACCCGATGATATCGATGAAAACTACATCGCATCATCACGGGCTTTGGCGATCACCGGCACCCATCTTTCCCACCCCAAAACGCGCGCAGCGGTGCTCAAAGCGTTGGAATACGCCCACCGCCACGGGCTGCGTACCGCATTGGATATCGATTATCGGCCAGTGCTGTGGGGGTTGACCTCGTTAGGTGATGGCGAGACCCGCTTTATCGAATCGGAAAAGGTGACCAGCGAGTTGCAGGATGTTCTGCACCATTTCAATCTCATCGTGGGGACTGAAGAAGAGTTCCATATCGCTGGCGGCAGTACCGATACGCTGATCGCGTTGCAAAACGTCCGTAAGGTCACCCAGGCCACGTTGGTGTGCAAGCGAGGAGCGCAAGGGTGCTCGGTATTTGAAGGGGCTATCCCCACAGATTGGCAGCAAGTCAAACTGCATTCTGGCGTCCGCGTTGACGTTTTGAACGTGCTCGGCGCGGGTGATGCCTTTATGTCCGGCCTGCTACGTGGATACCTTAATGATGAGGGTTGGGATCAGGCCTGCCGTTACGCCAATGCCTGCGGTGCGCTGGTGGTATCACGCCACGGCTGCGCACCCGCGATGCCGACCAAGCTGGAGCTGGACGATTACCTGCAACGCGAACAAGAGGTGAAACGCCCAGATCTGGATGCCCGGCTGAACCATCTGCACCGCGTTACCACGCGCAAACAACAATGGCCTGAACTGTGCGTATTTGCTTTTGATCACCGCAAGCAGTTGGCAGAGATGGCGCGAGAGGCTGGAGTGAGTACCGAGCGGATCCCACAGTTAAAAACGTTGTTGTTGGCTGCTGCACAGGCTGCCGCTGCCGAAGCTGAATTGTACGGCAACAGCGGTATTCTGGCGGATACCACCTACGGCCAGGCGGCGTTGAATGCCATTACTGGCCAGGGCTGGTGGATTGGCCGCCCGGTGGAGTTGCCAAGCTCTCGCCCTTTGCGGTTGGAGCACGGCAATATTGGCTCGCAGCTGATCGACTGGCCCCAAGAGCACGTGGTCAAATGCCTGGTGTTTTATCATCCACAGGATGCCGAAGCGTTGCGCCGTGAGCAGGATGAGCTGATCGTCGACGTGTATCGTGGCTGCTGCAAATCGGGCCATGAACTGTTGCTGGAAGTCATTTTGCCAGAAGATCATGCCGACAAAGACGAGCGCAACTATCTGCAGGTGATGGAACATTTCTACCAACTGGGCATTCTGCCAGACTGGTGGAAATTGCCACCGCTTAGCGCTGCCAACTGGCAAAAAGTGGGGGCATTGATTGAAACTCACGACCCATTCTGCCGCGGGGTGCTAATCCTCGGGCTAGACTCTCCGCAGGAAACGTTGAAAGCCGGGTTCGCCGCAGCCGCAGATGCCCACTGGGTAAAAGGATTTGCGGTTGGCCGCACCATTTTTGGCGCTGCTTCGCGCCTTTGGCTGCAAGGTGAGATCGATGACGCCGGGCTGGTCGAACAGGTGAAACAGAAATACCTGACGCTGATCGGTTTCTGGCGGCAGTATCGTCCGCAGCCTGCGAGTAAAACCAGCCGGAGTTAAACGCCGTTATTGACGGCTCCGCCCCTTAAAGTGATTTTCGCTGCTTTAAGGGGATTTTTTTGCCCATTTTCTGTGAAGTAACGCAACTGGCGACGAAATAAATCGCTTTTTGTAGAAATGAAATGTCCACTCCATCTGTTAGAATAACCGGACAATATTTTCAGCGTATAAACCAATACGCCTCAGCCAATACGCGAGCCGAATGGATGACTAACCCAACTCAACTTTCGCTGTTACAGGACGAGATCCGCCGCCGTTATGAAACGCTGAGCAAGCGCTTAAAACAGGTAGCACGCTACATCCTGGATAACAGTAACAGCATTGCTTTCGATACCGTTGCCTCCATCGCCGCACAGGCCAGCGTACCGCCTTCTACCCTGATCCGTTTTGCCAACGCCTTTGGCTTCAGCGGCTTCAACGAAATGAAGCAGGTCTTCCGCCAGCATCTGATGGAAGAAACGGTGAACTATACCGAGCGTGCACGCCTGTTTCGCCAAACCTCAACCGACGATAGCGTTGCCCCGGAAAAGCCGGCAGAAATCCTCAACGTATTTACCATGGTCAACTCGCAGGCGCTGCAACAGTTGGCAATGCAAACCAGCGCCGAGCAGTTGGATCGGGCGGTAGAGCTGCTGAATAACGCCGAAAATATCTACGTGATTGGCCTGCGCCGCTCGTTCAGCGTGGCTTCATATCTCACCTATGCCCTGCGCCACCTGGAAAGGCGAGCTTTCCTGATTGACGGGTTAGGCGGAATGTTTACCGAACAGCTCAGCATGGTGAAACCCAAGGACGTGGTGATCGCCATCAGCTATTCGCCTTATGCCAAAGAAGCGGTAGAGCTGGTGGAGTTGGGTGCCAAGCAGGGAGCACAGCTAATCGCCATTACCGACAGCCAGGTCAGCCCGCTGGCCGCCTTCAGCGATGTCTGTTTTGTGGTGCGCGAAGCACAGGTAGATGGGTTCCGCTCGCAGGTGGCCTCCATGTGCCTGGCACAGACGCTGGCGGTATCTTTGGCGCTGAATAACGCCAAAGAGCTGTAATATTCGGTTAAATGGGCGCAGCGCGCCCGTTTAGGATCTTGCCCACGGCGATCAATAGCTTCCGCTGTTGATCCAGGCGTGATCTTTTTCCCAGGTGAACTTCCACAAACGTACCGGCCCCGCCATCACGTTGAGATAATAACTGTCATATCCGGCCAGGGTTGCCACCGGGTGGTAACCGCGCGGCACTTTCACCACGTCGCGGTTATAGACCGGCATACACTCATCCAGCGAACGATCGTCGGTATAGACGCGTTGCAGGCAGAACCCTTGTTCAGGGCTAAGACGGTGGTAATAGGTCTCTTCCAGGTAGGTTTCGTCCGGCGAGTTTTCCTGGTCGTGCTTATGGCTTGGGTAGGAGCTGGTATTGCCTTCGTCGGTATAGACCTCAACCACCAGCAGGCTGTCAGCCGGTTGGTTATCCGGCAGAATATTATGTACCAGCCGTTGGTTACGGCCTTTACCGCGCCGTTCAACGCCGACGTCTGCCGGGGTGATCAAGCGTGAAGGCAGATGCCCACTACCCGGCGCGCTGCATACCGCCAGTTCCAGATCGGTCTCTGCCCGGACTTCAACATGGTCGTGGTGTGGAACATAAACGGAATAAGGTGGAGTGCGCTCAAATGGGCTCATCCGTTTACCAATATGTGGATACTCCGCTCGTTGCGTTGCCACAGAGGCAATACCCGCCACCAGCACCAGGCAAAGTTCCTTATCGCCACTCTCCAACTGCAACGACTGCCCGGCCGCCAACCGATAGACCTCAAACCCGACAAAACGCCAACCGGCATTTTCCGGGGTGACGGACTGAATACGCCCCTGAGCATCCGGTTGCTGACATTTCGCAAGTAATGATGACATGACAATTCTCCTTAAATCCCGTGCTTGTGAGTGTGGCTGCAATTCGTTAATACCAGCAACAGCGGCCGCTATCCCGGTGGAATAACGGCCTCGGCATGCTTGACAGCGGTTTAGCCCAGCGTTGGCATACTGTATTCGGATACCGTTTGCTGGCCGCTTGGCCAACGGGCGGTGGCCGTCTTCATGCGGGTATAGAATCGCACGCCGTCCGTACCATGTACGTTAAGCGCACCAAATACCGAACGTTTCCAGCCGCCAAAACTGTGGAAAGCCATCGGCACCGGTACCGGCACGTTAACCCCCACCATCCCCGCCTGAACCTCATGCACAAACTGGCGAGCATAGTGGCCGCTATTGGTGAAAATGGCGCTGCCGTTCCCAAACTCGTGGCTGTTCACCGTATCGATGGCCGTTTGATAATCTGCCACACGCACAATGCCCAACACCGGCCCGAAGATCTCTTCGCGATAAATACGCATATCCGGCTGTACGTTATCGAACAGGGTACCACCCACGTAGTAACCCTCTGGATAACCCGGCACCTGATAATCCCGTCCATCGACCACCAGCGTTGCGCCCTCTTTAACACCAATATCAATGTACCCCAGCACTTTTTTCTGATGGGCGGATGAGACCAACGGCCCCATTTCATTTTCCTCGCCACCTTGCTGCATGCCGGGGCCAACCCGCAGTTGGGCGATCAGCGGTTTGAGTTTGGCAATCAGTTTATCTGCGGTGCTATCACCAACCACGACGGCCACCGGCAGCGCCATACAACGCTCACCCGCCGAGCCAAATGCCCCTCCCATCAGCGCATTGACCGTGGCATCCAGATCCGCATCCGGCATAACGATAGCCTGATTTTTGGCGGCCCCAAAGGCCTGTACACGCTTGCCATGCGCACTGGCGGTGGTGTAAATATGCTCTGCAACGGTGGATGAGCCAACGAAGCTCACCGCCTGAATGCGTGGATCGGTGCACAGTTGCGAGGCCTCTTCATTGCCGCAATGCACTACGTTGAACACCCCATCCGGCAGGCCCGCCTCTTTCAACAGTTCTGCCAGACGCACGGAGGCTGAAGGCACCAACGCCGGAGGCTTCAAGACGAAGGTATTGCCGCAGGCCAGCGCGATAGGGAACATCCACATCGGCACCATGGCCGGGAAGTTAAACGGTGTGATCCCGGCCACTACGCCCAGCGGCTGCATCAGCGAGAAACTGTCCACGCCGGTGCCCACATCCGGTGAAAATTCCCCTTTGATCAGGTGCGGAATGCCGCAGGCAAACTCCACCACTTCCATGCCACGGGTCAATTCACCCAGCGCATCGGAATAGACTTTGCCATGCTCACTGACGATCAGTTGCGCCAGCTCTTCGCGGTGTTGCTCTAGCAATGCTTTGAAATTGAACATGATACGCGCCCGGCGTAGCGGCGTGGTATGCGCCCAGTCGGTAAATGCGTGATGGGCGACATCAATAGCCTGTTTCACCTCGGCGGCGGTGCTCTGCGTCACGCGGCGTTCAACCTGACCGCTAGCCGGATTGTGCACGTCGACGGTTTGGTTACTGCTGCTCAGGCAAACCTGCCCACCAATAAAGTTACCCACGGTTTTCATGTTTCACCCTCTGTTAAGTCCGCTATCGCCACGGCCTGAAGCATGGCCGCATACCGTGACGTTCATCGTGCCGCCTGCAAGAGTACGGCCCACAGGCAGATTAAATCCTGACCAGATGAATCAAACTCTATGCCATTGAAAAAAAAGTTTCAAATAAAAGTTTTTAGAAAATTTGTTTTTAGCGCTACCGATCGCAAATTTGCCATGATCGTAGGCAGAGCGGGCAGTGGCGAACGAATCTATCCGCGATCTGCCAGCCGGGAGGATTTACACAGTAATCCCTAGTTTTTATGGAGATACGCTTTCTCGTCTGGGCAAGTCAATTTTCCAATCCGCCATGCAATTCGGGGTGAGAATTTGCCCTGTTTATGCTCAATTTTTTGAACTAGATCTAAAAATCAATATTTCATTATTCACTAAATATGGAATAAATGTTCTTGTCTGCCAAAGGACACCCTGAAAAACACCGCCTTGATGACAGGCACGGTTCACCCTTCTGCCTCCCTACCAACCCTACAAGTCACTGAGTAGGCAGAAGCCAGGATAAAAATCGGAGCAACATATGTCACATCAGCGTAAACACAATACTGGGTATATCCTGCGTATCTGCGGGATTGCAGCACTCGGCGGCATTCTGTTTGGTTATGACACCGCCGTAATTTCCGGGGCGATCGAAGCCCTTAAAGCCTACTTTGACCTCAGCCCGGCAGAAACCGGCTGGGCGGTTTCCAACGTAGTGATCGGCTGCGTGGTCGGTGCCTTCGGCGCCGGGCCGCTGGCCGGCCGCTATGGGCGTAAAAAGGCCCTGGTGGTCGCTGCACTGCTGTTTACCATTTCGGCGATCGGTGCCGCTCTGGCCACCACCTTCACCTGGTTTGTTATCTATCGCATCATTGGGGGCCTGGCCGTCGGGCTGGCCGCAACGGTATCCCCCATGTACATGTCAGAAGTCTCACCGAAAGATATGCGGGGCCGGGCGCTCAGCATGCAGCAGTTCGCCATAGTATTCGGCCAGATCGTAATTTTTTACGTTAACTTCAAGATTGCCAGCTATGCCAGCGAAGCCTGGCTGGTGGAAATGGGTTGGCGCTGGATGATTGGCTCAGAGGTGATCCCCTGCCTGCTGTTCACCGTTTTGGTCTTTATCATCCCCGAATCGCCACGCTGGAGCGTAATGGTGGGCCGCGACGATCAGGCATTAGCCATGCTGACCCGCGTCTCAAATGCCACGCATGCTAAAAGCGTTTTGAGCGAAATCAAGGAGTCACTTCGCCAGGACGAACATCACCGCAAGCAAAAGCTGAATTATGGCGACGTACGCGTACGCTTCATCCTGTTTGTCGGCTGTATGATCGCCATGCTGCAACAGGTGACGGGGGTTAACGTCATGATGTATTACGCCCCGGTAGTGCTGAAAACCGTGACCGAAAATGCGCAAGAAGCCCTGTTCCAGACCATCTGGATCGGCGTGTTACAGCTGGTCGGTTCGGTGATCGGCGCCATGCTGATGGATCGCATAGGCCGTATTCCACTGATGCGCTGGGGCACCCTCGGCACCATCGTTGGCCTGCTGATCACCTCCTATGCCTTGTATACCCAGGCAACCGGCTACTTCGCGTTGTTCGGTATGCTGTTCTTTATGGTGTTCTACGCCATGTCATGGGGCGTAGGTGCCTGGGTGCTGGTCTCCGAAATCTTCCCAAATCGCATGCGTTCACAGGGGATGAGCATTGCCGTTGGCTGTATGTGGCTGGCCAACTTTGTCGTGGCCCAAAGCTTCCCGATGATCAATGACCAACCTTATCTGTTCTCCACCTTCCACGGGGCGTTCCCAATGTGGGTTTTTGCCGCCTGCTGCCTGTTCAGCTATTGGTTTATTGCCCGCTTTATTCCAGAAACCAAGGGCGTTTCACTGGAAAGAATGGAAGACGTGGTAATGGCGAAACGCTATCGCCAACCGCTATCTGAAATCGTCACGGTAGAAGATGGCAAAGCCTAAAGCCGACAAACCCAGGAGTGATGCATCATGGCCATTGCGTTAGCCCGTTTTTGTATCAACCGTAAGATCGCCCCCAACCTCACGCTGGGGAACTTCTTCCACCTGGTGAAAAGGTGTGGGTTAAGCAAGGTCGAACTGCGCAACGATATGTCGGGTGGCAAAGTGGCCGACAACCTGAGCAACGAGCAGTTAAACGCGCTGGCCGAAGAGTTCGGCATTGAGATCGTCACCATCAATGCTCTGGGAATGTTCAATCGGCTAGAAGATCAGGCAGCGTTGCTGAAAAACGCCGAAACGCTACTGGTTCAGGCAAAAGCCATCCATAGCAAGGCGGTGGTGATGTGCCCACATTGCAACGCGAGCGACCGGCGTAGTGAGTCACAAAAGAGGGAAGATACGCTGGCTGCACTACGGCTACTCGCTCCGTTGTTCAAACAGTACGGCGTTGAGGGCTACGTGGAACCATTAGGGTTTGGCATCAGTTCACTGCGTTCTTCCTTGCTGGCACAGGCAATCATTCGTGATGCTGGCGTACCCTATAAGATCGTGCTGGATACGTTCCACCACTATCTGAGCGACGTAGCACAACCTGAGTTTGATGCTCAGATTCGGGTTGAGCAGATTGGTTTGGTGCATCTCTCTGGCGTTGAGGATCCGCTCATCAAAAGCGCGTTGAGCGATGAAGAACGTATTATGTTGAGCGATAAAGATCGGTTGGCAAGCGTAGCCCAGGTACAGAACCTGGAACGTTTGGGCTACCGGGGGATCTATGCTTTCGAGCCGTTCTCTTCACAGCTAAACACCTGGACAGAGGACGATATCGAACGCGAGATCCGCCACAGTATCGCATTACTGCAAGGATAAATGCACAAGCTGCCCGCAGGCGCGGGGAGTCCCGCTTTACACAAACTGCGTAGGGCGAAAAGTGCCTATTTGAGCGTGCGAACCACCAAGTTGCTCACGCTGGTTGTAAAACTTCCGATAAGCCGGATAGCAGGCGATGATGGTTGACAGGCTGGCGGTAGAAAACAGCATCAATGTCACCATGATCTGATACTTGATGGCTTTTACCGGATCGATACCGGCAAAGATCAGACCGGACATCATTCCTGGCAGACTTACCAGCCCAACCGTTTTAGCGGAGTCTATCATCGGGATCGGCGATGCACGAATTACCGCGGGTTGGGCTAAGCAATGAGGAAACGATCTTCAACAAGGTACTCTTGGCACATTATTAATACTACGTATATATGGCTGGCAGTATTAATAATGTAGTAATAGTTTACCCCCGCAACGACACGACAATATGTATATGTGTCAAAGCAATTAATAATACTTTCGCAGCAATCGAATTATATCGATAAAACACCCGGGCCTTACACCCTATATTAGCCCTTCCCCTTGCCCAACACGTCAATTACTGCATAAGCTCGGATCACGATGAAATAAATAGCTCACTAATGATGAGGATAGTATGCCAACCAAAAAGCCCTCCTTACTAAAATTGAAGGGGGTACCAATGGAACTGTCAGGGTTCGATCTGAGCACGTAAATACCCTAATGCACTTTGGCTGTAGCTCTCCCCTTGGGCCAGTTTTTTGATCAGGCCTTGGGCCTCCAGGACCATACCAAGACGATGTAATTCCTGATGCTGCGGAAGTACATCGGCAAACGCATTAAGCAGGATAATCGACGGCATGATTTTTTCTGCGCAAGTACCTACTGCGCCAGGTTCATCCCCCCTGGCCGGACAGGGCAGACTGTCCGTATGGCGATGTTGACATGCCTGTAACAAGGTAATTGCCTGTTGAATTTCATGACTCCATGGCATAACCACTTTCCTCTGAGACTGATTGCCTTGCCAAGATATGATTAATAATCAGCATGTTAATATGCATTAGCGACTCACAACAAACCACAAAACGCCCCTCTAACCAAGCTGGCCCTATATAAGATAGATTTTTCCAGCCATGGTTTATTGATATAGGTCACATTGCATAAAGATCGCCAAATTTTATATTTCCTCAATGGTGAGATAATTCGCAGAATTGCAATAACACCATATTTTTTACTGAGAACAAGATAAAATTCCTACTGAGATCTCTATATCTAACCTAAGCTGGGTAAAAATAACCAGATTTTGCTGTAAATGCCCCATTAAAAACAATAGAAAAGCGCAACCACAAGATGCAGAAGAATATTCTGAAAAAATACGACAATTGTAAACTTAAAATTATTATCAACCAGATTATTCCTACACACCATTTATTATCTCGAAAACTGCCAAGAGAAAGGTCTTGCTAGCCGAAAGGTAAGCGTTCACCCTGCGATGAGGCGATAGCAGCTACGGGGGTCAGAAGATTCAGGGGGTCTAAGGGGTCTGAGGAGGCTGGAAACAGGCCAGAAGCCTGAATAATGGCCTCAGATTTTGAGGCCATGTTCACGCAATTACGGTTTCTTGCAGGGAGCAGGAGCGTATTTAGTATCCCCAGGGAACGCCTGCGGTTGGCAATCAGGCAGGCCCGGCAGCACCATTTCATAAACCGCCACGCCAATCACGCCGGTATTCTCTTTTTCGCCCGCCAATGAACTCGCAGCGTAGGAGTCATCCGGTTTTGCAAAACGGAATGCGGCAACAGACGAGTCACTTTTACGGAAGCCCTCAATCACCAGAGTTCCTTTTGGTGAAACCAGATAGCCGGAATTGCGCAGTGAGCCACTGCGGCCAGAAATCACGTCCAGGCCGTCAACAGCGGTTACTACCTCATAGGTTTTGTTGGGGCTGGTGTTATAAAAGAACAGCTGGTAGCGCTCGCCGTCATTAGCAGAGAATGAAAACTCGCCATTTTTATAGCGATTGAGCGCGAAATCCCGATTATTTTCGGTCTGCACCCGCATTCTGACGGAAGACAACACGATCTCATTGGTGTACTGCCCATTACTGGACGCTGCCGCGCTGTAAAACACTTTGGCGACACTGTCTGGAGAGGAATGCATACGCTTCGCGTCAACGGTGGTCACTTTGGAGTAAACATCCTCACCCCATGCCGTTCCCAGTTTATGTTCCTGGGCTACCGGAGCCGGGGCAGAGGCAGGATCAGCCACCGCGCGTGAGGAGGAAACCTTTTGGCTACAGCCGGAAACCAGCACCAGAGAAGCCAACAATGCTAAACCGTATTTGATTTTCATCAGCAGAACTTTCCTTGTTATTATTTGAATAAGAGTGCGCTTGTCTCAACGCACGAGCCGAGCCCATTATTCTGAATTACGTCCGATGTTCCTATCTCTAAAGTTCTTAAAATAGACGATTGATTATCTGAATGGGCGCAGCATACCGCGCCTCTTCATGACGAGCCGATTTCAGAAATGCCTGCCATCTCTTTAAGATTTCTGCGCAGCCAAAGCCTGTGCACAAGCCCACGCCGAACTCCAGGCCCACTGGAAGTTATAACCCCCCAGCCAGCCTGTCACGTCCACCACCTCACCGATAAAGTACAGGCCCGGTACCTTACTCGCCTCCATGGTTTTGGAAGAAAGCTCTTTGGTGTCCACACCGCCCAGGGTCACTTCCGCAGTACGGTAACCCTCGGTGCCATTGGGTTGTACGCGCCAGTCTTGCAAACTATCAACCAACGCTGCCTGCTGCGTTGGAGTGAGTTGCTTCAACGTGGCCTCCGGCAGTTGCCCCAACTCTTGCAGCAATTCCACCAGGCGCTTCGGCAAGTGCAAAGCCAGGGTGTTTTTCAGGCTCTGGTTAGGATGTGCCTGGCGCTGTTCGTTAAGGAAGCCCACCAGGTCCAGCGTCGGAAGTAAGTTAATACTCACAAACTCACCAGGCTGCCAGTAGCTGGAGATCTGCAAGATAGCCGGACCAGAAAGCCCCCGATGCGTAAACAGGATGCTTTCACGAAAGCTGGTGCCATCTTCCGCCGTGACCACTGCGGGAACCGAAACGCCAGACAGCGCCTGGGATTGCTCCAACAGCGGCTTATGCAGCGTAAAGGGCACCAAACCGGCCCGGGTCGGTAACACTTTCAGGCCAAACTGTTCCGCCAGCTTATAACCAAAGGGAGTGGCCCCCAGGCCCGGCATGGAAAGCCCACCGCTCGCCACCACAAGTGAGCGAGCACTCACACTCTCGCCGTTAAGCGCCAATTCAAAGCCTTGGTCGGTTTTTTCAACGCTCAGAACCTCGCTGCGCAGGCGCGTTACCACCTGACCCAGTTCGCACTCTTGCACCAACAGATCGACGACCTGCTGCGCAGAATCATCACAGAACAGCTGCCCCAAGGTTTTTTCGTGATAGGCGATGCCGTAGCGGTTAATCAGATCGATAAAATCCCATTGGGTATAGCGCGCCAATGCCGATTTGCAGAAATGGGGGTTATGCGAGAGGTAGGCCGCCGGTTCAACGGACATATTGGTGAAGTTACAGCGCCCGCCGCCAGACATCAGGATCTTGCGGCCCGGTTTTTTGCCGTTGTCGAGTAATAGCACCCGGCAACCCAGTTGTCCTGCCTGCGCAGCACAAAACATCCCTGCGGCACCCGCACCAATAACGACAACATCAAACTGTTCCACCCAGACCTCTCTTTGCAATAACCACAACAATCGCGGCAACAAGAGCGTATTTTACGCCATTTCACTGCCTGTATACCGCTAAATCAGCGGAGAGGGATTGTAAAGACATCGGCGGGGAACGCCAACGTAAGAAAATGTTAACGAGCGTAAACGGTGGTAACATGCTGAAATTACATCGATTCAGCCGTAACACAACACCCACGACAACAGGTAAATTCAAAAAACGTCATATTTTCCTTTTCCCCGACACCGGTTGTCGCCGATAATGCGCGGCGTTCATGTCCACAAACCTGGCGTAACGCTTATGCTGCATTTGTTCACTGGCCTGGATTTCCATACCGGCCTGATGTTAGTCCTCGCATTGCTGTTTGTATTGTTCTATGAGGCCATCAACGGCTTCCATGATACGGCCAATGCGGTCGCTACTGTAATTTACACCCGTGCTATGCGCTCGCAACTTGCGGTCGTTATGGCTGGCCTGTTCAACTTTCTTGGCGTGATGCTCGGCGGTTTGAGTGTTGCCTACGCCATTGTGCATCTGCTACCAACCGATCTGTTGTTGAACGTCAGTTCAGCACACGGATTAGCCATGGTCTTCTCCATGTTGTTGGCGGCAATTATCTGGAACCTCGGTACCTGGTATTTCGGGCTACCGGCCTCCAGCTCCCACACCCTGATTGGTGCCATTATCGGCGTCGGCTTGACCAATGCGTTGGTGACCAACACCTCGGTGGTCGACGCGTTGAACGTGCCAAAAATGATCAGCATCTTCCTGTCGCTCATCTTCTCCCCGCTGGTCGGTATGATGATTGCCGGGCTGATGGTGTTTGTGCTGCGCCGTTACTGGAGCAATACCAAAAAACGTCAGCGTATTCATATGACGCCGGCGGAACGTGAGAAGGTCGATGGCAAACGTAAGCCACCGTTCTGGACGCGTATCGCTCTGATCCTGTCAGCCATCGGCGTGAGCTTCTCACACGGTGCGAACGACGGTCAGAAAGGTATCGGTCTGATTATGCTGGTACTGATCGGTGTTGCCCCTGCGGGCTTCGTGCTCAACATGAGTGCGACCGGTTACGACATTACCCGTACCCGTGATGCCGTGAGCCACCTGCAGCAATTCTACCAACAGCATGGCGACTCTCTGGCACATGTGGCCACGCAGACGCCGCTGGTTCCTGCGCCTCAGGATGCGGCTCCAAAGCCTGATCAACCGGTTGAGTTCCACTGCGACAGTTCACGTGCCCTGATCGCCGTTGAGCGCTCTCTGGACCTGTTGAACAATCTGCAAAGCTACGATCAACTGACGGTTGACCAGCGCAGCCATCTGCGCCGCCTGCTGATGTGCGTAACGGAAACTGCAGACAAGGTGGCCAAGCTGCCGGAAACCTCAGTGGACGATCAACGCTTCCTGAAGAACCTGCGTTCCGATCTGTTGGAAACCGTTGAATATGCGCCTACCTGGATTATCGTCGCAGTAGCCTTGGCGCTGTCTCTGGGTACCATGGTGGGTTGGCGACGCGTTGCTACCACTATCGGTGAGAAAATCGGTAAGAAAGGCATGACCTACGCTCAAGGGGTTTCGGCACAGATGACCGCCGCCCTGTCGATTGGCGTGGCCAGCTACACCGGTATGCCGGTTTCCACTACCCACGTACTCTCTTCGGCGGTTGCCGGGACGATGATCGTGGACGGTGGTGGCGTGCAGAGCAAAACCGTCAAGAACATCCTGCTGGCCTGGGTCCTAACCCTGCCAGTCTCGATTTTGCTTTCCGGTGGCCTATACTGGCTGGCGCTGAAAGTGATCTGACGATTGCCCATGACAACAATGGCGGCCAAAGTGGCCGCCATTTTTTTGCCTTGCAACCGCCGGGCTAATACCAGATCGCCAACGCCACCAGGCTGATCACCACTAGCCCACACAGCGATGAAGTCAGCACAAACTGGCTGCGGACACGCTGACAGCGGCGAATGAATTCCGGGTCGTGGTGCTCCATATAGCGTTGCGTAAAGATATAGCGCACCAGCCGTATCTGCTTGCTCGGCTGGCCGTGCGAGGTGAAGAACCCTCCGCCATCGACGTATTGGTACAGTAACGGATCGCAACCGCGCAAAACAAATAGCAGCGCACGCAGAGAAGAAAAATACCGGGCCATGTTAATCACACAGACCACACACAATGCCCAAAACAGCGCGACGGTACTAATCATGATAGCCCCCTCAAGGCGTTGTTATCCCGGCCACCCGCCGGGCCAACGGCCCTACTTCATACCTTATGCTGCCGGAGCCTTGGCTCCCATCCCCCTAGCACCTTACGGACCCGTTGCTACCCACAACCTCTGACCGCTTGATGAACAGCCCTTACAGCGATCAGAGGAAATAAGTGGGGCCCACATTCACTAGTGTAGAATAATGAAACGCAAACAGATCCCGGTACCGTATAAAATTTACAGTCAGGGCTCAATTCTTCATCTACCCACCCTCTGCTCGGAGAGCAGACATAAGCTATACTTTGAGTAACAATGCTTATAATTCAATCGTTCAAACGGCGGATAGCCACATAAGCCATAGGATTTTTTGCCCCAGCGGTGTAAAACGGGTGGGGTAAACGTATAAACAAGGGTGATTGATACGATGCAGTGTGATCGCCCCAACATATCATTGTGTTATCTGGATGGTATTATGCAGGTAAGGCGAAAACGCCAAGCTGGAACACTGAATGCCTGCCCCCTTTAATCGGCATTATATGGAAGGAGTATTCTCATGGCTTACAAACATATACTGATTGCGGTTGACCTATCACCGGAAAGCAAAATCCTGGTCGAGAAAGCGGTATCAATGGCGCGGCCGTACAATGCCAAAGTCTCTCTGATCCACGTTGATGTAAACTATTCCGATCTGTATACCGGCCTGATCGACGTCAATCTTGGCGATATGCAAAAGCGTATTTCCGAAGAAACCCACCATGCGTTAACCGAGCTGTCGCAAAATGCGGGCTATCCCATCACCGAAACCCTGAGCGGCAGCGGCGATCTGGCGCAGGTACTGGTTGATGCGATTAAAAAATACGATATGGACCTGGTGTTGTGTGGACACCACCAGGATTTCTGGAGCAAATTGATGTCCTCTGCGCGCCAGTTAATCAATACGGTACACATCGATATGCTGATTGTGCCGCTGCGCGACGAAGAAAAGTAAGTATTCGCTAACCTGTTTGGCCAACGCCCGCCCTGCGCGGGCGTTTTTCATGGTTTCCTGTTATTTATTGCTTGTTAATCAGCCACCCCACAGTGATATAGTCGAGGTAGACACAACATCCTCCCCAACTGTGAGACACATCATAAAAACAGGGGAACCAATATGCTAAACAGGAGCTATCCATGGAACAGGCTGTATCGCTAGAATCCTTTCTAAAATCCTTACAACGTCATAACTCGCACCAACCGGAATATCTGCAGGCAGTGCGTGAAGTCTTTACTTCTCTGTGGCCATTCATCGAGCGTAACCCTCATTATCGTGACCACGCCCTGTTAGAGCGCCTGGTAGAGCCTGAGCGTATCATTCAATTTCGCGTCAGCTGGGTCGACGATCAGGGCAAAGTACGGGTAAACCGCGCCTACCGTATCCAGTTCAACTCCGCCATTGGGCCATACAAAGGGGGGATGCGTTTCCACCCTTCGGTTAACACCTCCATTCTGAAGTTCCTCGGTTTTGAACAGACCTTCAAGAATGCCCTGACCACGCTGCCTATGGGCGGCGGCAAGGGTGGCTCAGACTTTGATCCCAAAGGCAAAAGCCAGGGCGAAATCATGCGCTTCTGCCAATCGCTGATGACCGAGCTTTATCGTCACCTGGGCCCAGATACCGATGTGCCAGCCGGGGATATCGGCGTAGGTGGCCGCGAAGTGGGCTTTATGGCCGGCATGATGAAAAAGCTGTCCAATAACACCAGTTGCGTCTTTACCGGCAAGGGCCTGTCGTTCGGCGGTAGCCTGATCCGCCCGGAGGCCACCGGTTACGGCCTGGTATACTTCACCGATTCAATGCTGCAACGCCATGGCCTGGGCTTTGAAGGGATGCGTGTCGCGGTTTCCGGCTCCGGTAACGTGGCGCAATACACCATTGAGAAAGCGTTGGAGCTGGACGCGCGGGTGATCACCGTTTCCGATTCCGGCGGTACCGTGGTAGATGAAGCTGGCTTCACTACTGAAAAACTGGCGCATCTGGCCGAAATCAAAAACCAGCGCTATGGCCGGGTTGCCGATTACGCCCGCGAGCGTGGCCTGACCTATCTGGCCGGTGAGAGCCCGTGGAACGTGCCGGTGGATATCGCCCTGCCTTGTGCCACCCAGAACGAGCTGGATCTGGAAGCCGCACAGGTGCTGATCCGCAACGGGGTCAAAGCCGTGGCAGAGGGCGCTAATATGCCAACCACCATCCAGGCTACCGATGCCTTCCTGGAAGCGGGCGTGCTGTTCGCACCGGGCAAAGCCGCCAACGCCGGTGGTGTTGCCACTTCCGGGCTGGAGATGGCGCAAAACGCCGCGCGCCTTAACTGGCGGGCAGAGAAAGTCGATATCCGTTTACGTCACATCATGGCGGATATCCATCAGTCCTGCGTCGAGTACGGCGGTGAAGGCAAGCAAACGCATTACGTTCACGGCGCCAACATTGCCGGGTTCGTCAAGATTGCCGATGCGATGCTGGCTCAAGGCGTGCTCTAACCTTACCCTTGAATGAGAAATGCCGGCGAATATGCCGGCATTTTTTATCAGATTGGCAGTGGCTTAGCCTCAATTAATGGCTTCGATAATCACCAACCGATCGTTCAGCCGCTGTTTGATGACCGGATCGGTCGCCGCTTGCGCCTGTTTTTGCAGCGCCGTAACCTGTTGCTTCATCATTTGCGGATCGCTAAATAGCAGTTCTTTGACGTTGATGGAGGCCACGTTGGTATAGCGCCCATCATCGGTGGTCGGCACGCTGATTTTGCCGTCATTGAGCAGTTTGTTCACAATCTTGCGCTCACGTTCGTACCCTTCCAGCCCCACCAGCTTCCAGCGATGCATCGCCTTGCCCTGATACTCGCCCTTCTTCACCTCGGTCAGATAGCGAATGGTGAGATTACGGATAGTCCCTGCTTCCTCACCAAATTCCGCCTTGGTATCGGACAGCACCGGGAACTGCATACCTTCCAGTACGCCGCCTTTTTGCGTCAGGTGGCCCATGCGGTAACTGTTCATCCCCAACTGGATTGGCGTGCTGTCGGTCACCGGGGTGCCGTCGTTCAATTTCAACTCGGTGATGCGCTGCCCAACGGGTTTACGCAGATCGATGGTATAGGTCACGCCATCAAAGAAGTCATTGGTAGAGTATTTGGACGCACGGCGCTGTGGGTTAAAGCTGTAGGTGACATCGCCATCATGTTGCTGGTTGAAGTAGTCCGCTGACCACTCCATGTACTTTTTCAGCTCTTTACCGGTCAGCTGGTAGACGGTAATTTCACCACCGGCATATTGATAGTTGAAGGCGATATCCTTGGCGGTGATGGTGCCCACGTTCAGCTTCGGCCTGTCGTTATCAATCTGCAACGCGATCACCTGAGCCTTAGGCGCATAGTGACGGGCAGCCTCCTGATACAGCGCGCTGATGCCGGTATCCTGAATATGTACCTGCGGGATGCCTTTCACCGCGTCTGGCGACACCAGATCCTGGCCGGTCAGTTGAGCAATGGGCCGGTTGGCGTTGGCACGCAGGATGGTATGGAACGGCTGGTAGATCTCTTCGAGCTTTTTGTCGGAGCTGATGCCTTTGATCGGATAGGTGTAGCTGTCTTTATTGATCAACACATATTTGCCATTTTGCTGCTCAAATTGCAGATCAATGCGCGACAATGCACGGCCATATTTGTCCGGTTCGGTAACGATCACGCCGTTGATCACCTCTTTATCCACCTTAACGTGCATATGCCCGGCAACGATCGCCGCCAGCTCCGGGTTGGCCCGCGCGATATCGCCCACGCCGGTGCCTGGCCGTTGGTTCTCATTATCGATCCCCATATGAGCCACCAGCACGATGGCGTCCACCTGGCCGTGGATCTGCTGGATCACCTTTTTTACCGCCTGCACCGGATCGGTGAACGTCAGGCCGTCGATGCGATCGGTGCCCTTGGCAAACTCGGCGGTCATCGGCGTATCCATGCCGATAATGCCAATCTTCACCCCCTGACGCTCAACGATCTTATAGGCGGGCAGGTAAGGCTTGCCGCTGTCCCAGAAGATATTGCCCGCCAGCGCGGTGCCTTTGAACTGGCTGAGTGGGGTTGCCAGCGCCTTCAGACCAAAATCGAACTCGTGGTTACCCATCACCCATACGTCGTAGTCCAACGCGTTAAAGCCGAGGATCATCGGGCTGGTTTTATCATTCTTGAAGGTTTCAACAAAGTTGCCCTGAATGGTATCCCCGGCGTCTACCAGGATCACGTTCGGCTGCTGGGCACGGACTTTATGCACCTGGGTGGCAATCTGGCTGAGACTGCCCGCCAGGTTCTCGGTGTCGGTAGAGTAGTCCCAAGGCACGAAGGTGCCATGCAGATCGGAGGTGCCCAGAATGGTGATATTTACCGGTTCAGCGGCCATGGCAGAGGTACTCAAACAAAACAGTAGGGAAAGCAGCGTCTTTTTCATCATGTTCTTTCATTATAGTTGATTGTAATTAAACAGGATTATGCGACGCACCTCTCAGCGTTACCAGTGACATTGCAGAATGAGCATGGGAAATGTGAGGAGGCTCAATGAATGCCCCTCACCCCAACCCTCTCCCACAGGGAGAGGGAGCTGTTAGCCCCTGCTTTTTTGGAAGTAAAGAGGTCATCTCATCAAACTCGATCGGTTCCCAACAGGGAGAGGGAGCTACAACAGTGATGGGAATGAGTTAAGCAATGACAGCTGCAAAGGTCGAACGAACAAGACAAGTTGTAGCACATTCAGTCCCCTCTCCCTGTGGGAGAGGGTTAGGGTGAGGGGCTAAACGCTTATCTTACAAAGGCATATAAATATCGAAACGG
Source organism: Serratia sp. 2723 (assembly GCF_050434425.1). NCBI lineage: Bacteria > Pseudomonadati > Pseudomonadota > Gammaproteobacteria > Enterobacterales > Yersiniaceae > Serratia > Serratia sp. 2723. The sequence goes on along the minus strand of NZ_JBNDIN010000010.1, from coordinate 18,756 downwards.
TGACTCTTGGTGGTGGTGGCGGCATGAGCAGCAACGTCGGCCAGCGGTGGTGCATAATCCGGACGTTTCACCACGACCCTTTTGGTGGCCAGCCTGCGAGCTGGCTCCAGCAAGCCGTCGGCATCATCATCACTGCCCACCAGAGACTGAAATACCCGCATCTCTTTTTTCACCAACGCGCTCTTCTGCTTATGCGGATACATTGGGTCGAGATACACCACTTCCGGGCGCGGATCGAGATCGCTTAGCGCTGTCAAACTGGATGCATGAAGTAACGTCATGCGTTCACGCAGCCAAGGGCCGATCTCCGCGTCCTGATAGCCCCGTTGCAAGCCGTCTTCCAGCAACGCAGCGACAACCGGATTACGTTCCAACATACGAACCTGGCAACCCAACGACGCCAGCACAAACGCATCACGCCCTAACCCGGCAGTAGCGTCCACCACGCTAGGCACATAGCTGCCTTTGATGCCTACCGCTTTGGCCACAGCTTCGCCACGGCCGCCGCCGAAACGCCGCCGATGGGCCATCGGGCCAGCGATAAAATCGACGTAGATAGCGCCAAGCTTTGGCTCGTCGCGCTTGCGCAGTTCCAACCGTTCTGGCGTCAACACCAGCGCCATCGTCGCATCTTCGTCGCTAGTTAACTGCCAGCGCTCGGCCAGAATAGACAAGGCGCCGGGATCGGCGCCTGCTTCACACAATAAAAACACGCTCACTTGGCGGGTTACCCTTTAATACCATAATGGCGCAGCATAGCATCCAGCTTCGGTTCACGGCCACGGAAGCGTTTGAACAATTCCATCGGTTCTTCGGAACCCCCGCGTGACAGGATGTTATCGAGGAAGGATTGACCGGTCTCAGCGTTGAAAATCCCTTCGTCTTCAAAGCGCGAGTAGGCATCTGCCGACAACACTTCCGCCCACAGGTAGCTGTAGTAACCCGCCGCATAGCCACCAGCAAAGATATGGCTGAATGCGTGTGGGAAACGGCCCCAGCTTGGTGAAGGCACCACCGCCACCATTTTCTTCACTTCGGCCAGGGTTGGCAGGATCTGCGCCCCTTGTTCCGGGCTGTATTCGGCGTGCATACGGAAATCGAACAGGCCAAACTCCAGCTGACGCAGGATAAACAGCGCTGCCTGATAGTTTTTCGCTTCCAGCATTTTGTCCAGCAGGGCTTTCGGCAGAGGTTCTCCGGTCTGGAAATGACCGGAAATAAACGCTAACGCCTCCGGCTCCCAGCACCAGTTTTCCATAAACTGGCTTGGCAGCTCTACCGCATCCCAAGGCACACCGTTGATGCCTGAAACCCCGGCGGTATCGATCTGCGTCAGCATGTGATGCAGGCCGTGGCCAAACTCATGGAACAGCGTGGTAACTTCGTTATGGGTAAACAGCGCCGGCTGGTCACCCAGTGGGCGGTTGAAGTTACAGGTGAGATAAGCCACCGGCTTTTGCAATTCGCCATTCGCTTTACGCAGGCTGCCAACGCAGTCATCCATCCATGCACCACCGCGCTTGTTCTCACGGGCATACAAGTCCAGATAGAAGCTGCCACGCAGTTCACCTTTGGCATCGAACAGATCGAAGAAACGCACCTCTGGATGCCAGGTATCCACACCCTGGCGCTCTTTGGCAGTGATGCCGTAAATACGGTTAACCACTTCGAACAACCCTTCCAGCACCCGCTGTTCCGGGAAGTATGGGCGCAGTTGCTCATCACTGATAGAGAACAGATGTTGCTTCTGTTTTTCTCCGTAATAGCTGATATCCCAAGCCTCTAGCTCTTCCACACCATAATGCTGCTTGGCAAAGGCACGCAGCTGTGCCAATTCCTGCTCTGCCTGTGGGCGAGCGCGCTTGGCCAGATCGGTCAGGAAACCGAGCACCTGCTCTGGGTTTTCTGCCATCTTGGTCGCCAGTGATTTTTGCGCATAGCTGGCAAAGCCCAACAGCTGTGCCAATTCATGGCGCAGAGCCAGCGTTTCTGCCATCACTTCGCTGTTATCCCATTTACCGGCATTTGGTCCCTGATCGGAGGCGCGGGTGGTGAAGGCACGATACATCTCTTCACGCAGCGCCTGGTTATCGGCATAGGTCATCACCGGCAAATAGCTCGGCATGTCCAGCGTCAGCAACCAGCCTTCCTGCTCTTTAGCCTGTGCCATCGCCTGAGCTTGGGCCAATGCGCTTTCCGGCAGGCCGCTCAGCTCATTCACATCGGTGATCAATTTGCTCCAACCCATGGTGGCATCGAGCACATTGTTGCTGTAGGTCGAACCCAGTTCGGACAGACGCGCCACGATCTCGCCGTAACGCTTTTGTTTTTCCTTTGGCAGGCCAATGCCCGACAGCTCAAAATCACGCAGCGCGTTTTCTACCGACTTGCGCTGTGGCGCAGTCAGTTTGGCAAAACCTTCGCCCTCTTTCAGATTACGATAGGCCTGGTACAGCCCTTCATGCTGACCCACCCAAGTATCGTATTCGGAAAGCAGCGGCAGCGTCTGTTCGTAAGCTTCGCGCAGTTCCGGGCTGTTTTTTACCGAGTTTAGGTGACCAATAGGTGACCAGATGCGCGACAGGCGATCGCCAGATTCGGCCAGCGGCTGACATAGATTTTCCCAGGTAAACGGCCCCGGTTGTGCTACGACGCGCTCGACCGCAGCACGGCAGTCAGCCAGTGCGGATGTCACTGCAGGGACGATATCTTCAGGGCGAATGGCAGAAAACGGCGGTAAGGTAAACGGTGTCAGCAACGCATTGGTCATAGAGGATGTCCTGATTAGGGTGTTGGGCCCGATGCGCACATAAGGCCAGACAAAGATAAGCTTCTGTCTAACATGGTGCCAATCAGTGGGAAAATCAATGGTCATGCGTGTGATTGAACCTGTTTATTCACTCACGCGGATCGTTTAGTGAGGAAGAGATAGGCTACAATTGCATTAAGTAGATTAAGTAGGAAAGCGACAATAATACCTCCCCGCTAAAGACATATAAAATGCCCTCACTTGCGTTAATACCCGTTTCTCAACACGCTCACATACATACAATGCGCTTTATAAGTCATTTTTGTTTATTGATAAAACTTATCATTCCTGGCTAAAAAATCAGCCTGTGCGCTAAAAACCATGTTAATTGAGGTTGTTTTGATACAAAATGGTTCGGTCTATTTTTAACCAACCCCAGCCACGAATTACATGACAAGGAGTTCATCATGGCAAATAATATCTACGTAACGATTAATGGAAAACAACAAGGGTTGATATCGGCAGGGTGTTCTACAGCGGATTCGATCGGTAACAAGCACCAGTTAGGCCACGAAAACCAGATACTGGTTCTTAAGCTCGCGCATAACATCAGCCGGGGCGAAAATGTGATGCATAACCCAGTGATTTTTGTTAAGCCCCAGGATAAATCATCCCCTTTGTTTTTGCTGGCTATTTCTAATAACGAGTTGCTTAACCTTAAGTTTGATTTTTACCGCACATCGCAAAATGGTGCTCAAGAGTTGTACTACACGATCGAACTCAGAGAGGCGACCATCGTAGATTTCAACATAAACTATCCCCACTGCTTAACGCATTCTAGTGCACAACCCGAAGAAATTATCTCTGTACGTTATAAAGATATTATTTGCCAACACCATATCGCTGGCACCTCAGGTTATAGCGTTTGGGACGACAGAGTTTATTAACGTCTAGTTGGGTCTCTATTACCAAGAGACCCTAACGTCTATAAACAGCTCTGGGTCTTTTAAACACTTGAGTTCCTCTTTTCGTACATTCGCTGACATCTTTAATGTAATACATTATCTTTACACATTTTATTTTGTCATAGTAATTATTTGTAAGCTGGTCTTGGTTTTCTAAGTACCTCTGACCCTCTTTTTTTACATTCCTCGGCATCTTTAATATAGACCGTCTCCGAATACAAGCTTCTTTTCCAACAGGTGCCATAGCCATGCCGATCCAACACTGTGGTAAAATGCCAATTAAAAATAAAGGCGACAACAAGCAAAAAAGCGGTAAGGCGCAAAGAGTATATAAGTATAGGCTTGAATTTAGCTAGATAATTTTTGCCGGTAATAGACAAATGGAAGAACATAAGGAAATATACGGCACTTGCAGGAATAATTGCTAAAATGAAAGTTTCTAACCTGTTAAATGAAATAACATCAGGATAGGTAAAGCTGATGATATAGTTGCTAATAATACTTGGTGCAAAAATGCAACCTAAAGAAAAAATCCCGGCGACAAGCAAAGAACTTAAACGCTCTTTTATTGTGACTGTCTCGCCCACGTTGGCTATTAATTTATTCTTCATGGTTTATTGTATAAAATTTGGCTATTTGTTCCTAACACACTTGAAACTCTTGGTGTCTGCGCTTCCATTTCCTTTATTTTTTCTATAATTTTATTAGTGATTCCATATTCCCGGTCTAAATACTCTAGACCCATCGTAATAAAAAATGCCACAATGGCGACACCAATAATAGCACCACCTAAGGAAACAGCCGCTCCTATTAACAACGCGGACGATGTTGCTCTCATGATAACAGTAACGACAACCGCTTTGACAATATCACTAGTTACATTTCCTAAAAAACTAGCCGCAGTGCTTTCATCCTTTAGTATAAACTCCAGGCTACGGTAGGCCAAAGAGACATATATACTCCATTTCATACCCTGTATAGCAGTATGATTAAGCCCTTTTACCCCGACCCCAATCTGCACAATTTGCATATTATTTAACGAATAACGCGTTCCATTTAAGATCCGTCTAATACCTGGGTAGCCGGTGATCTTGATTAGCTTCTCACCGTTTCTTCCGACATAAATGATAGCGGCTATCCCAAAGCCCCCCAACTTCCTGACCAGATCCGCCGCAGAATAAAAATCCTTCGCGTTACCGCTATAGGTGGCAGCATATCCCAGATAGTCCAGGCCTTCATCACGGGTGATATTGGGAAAGCCCTCATCAAGCTGCCGATCGCCTCGGCCAAACTCTCCAAAGCACTCCAGAACATCATAGGCTTCTTCTTTGGTAAGCAGCATGATGTGACGCTGTTCGGCATTCATGCAAGCCTGGAATTTTTCTTCCGCAATTCGTCGGGCATAGGCACCATGATCGGGTGGTGTGGGGAAAAGAGTGGAATTATTTCCCGTGAGATAGTTGGGGTATATTCTGTCTTTCATCACGGCCTCCGGTTGCCTTATAAGAAAGTATCTCCATTTACTCATCCACTAATATAATTGAAATTCGGCATTGTATAAAGAACAATCAAGGCAATTTCCTTATAGCCATCACCTATTCTTGACTATACCGGCGTAGCTCCCTCCAGGCTGCAACGCTTTTCGCTTTTTACCAGCAAGGCGGTTTATACTTGGTAGCTTAAATTCGTTGATCTACGAGTTTGCAGTAAACACGCAGAACTCTTTTGCATTTAATGAGTTGATTTTATTGAAAATAACTCGAAAATCAGGAAACACATAACGCCATGTTAAGTTACCGCCACAGTTTTCACGCCGGCAACCACGCCGACGTACTCAAGCACACCGTTCAGAGCCTGATCATTGAGGCGCTGAAAGAAAAAGATAAGCCGCTGCTGTACCTGGATACCCACTCCGGTGCCGGGCGCTATCAGCTGAGCGGTGAGCATGCCGAGCGCACCGGGGAATACCTGGAAGGCATCGGCCTACTGTGGCAACGTGACGATCTGCCAGAAGAGCTGGCGGCCTACATGAGCGTGGTGCACAACTTCAACCGCTCCGGCACCCTGCGTTACTACCCAGGCTCACCGCTGATCGCCCGCCAGTTGCTGCGCCCGCAGGATAAAATCCATCTGACAGAGCTGCACCCAAGCGATTTCCCGCTGCTGCGTAACGAATTCCAGAAAGACGAGCGCGCCAAAGTGCAACGTGCCGATGGTTACCAGCAGTTAAAATCCCAGTTGCCACCTCCGTCACGCCGTGGCCTGATCCTGATGGACCCGCCGTATGAGATGAAAACCGATTATCAAGACGTGGTGAAAGGCATTCAGGAAGGCTACAAGCGTTTTGCCACCGGCACCTATGCCCTGTGGTATCCCGTAGTGATGCGCCAGCAGATCAAACGCATGCTCAAAGAGCTGGAGGCGACCGGCATCCGCCGTATCCTGCAAATCGAGCTGGCGGTGAAGCCCGACAGCGATCAACGCGGGATGACGGCTTCAGGCATGATCGTGATTAACCCACCTTGGAAGCTGGAACAGCAGATGAACAACGTGCTGCCGTGGCTACACAAGGTACTGGTGCCAAGCGGCATCGGCCACCATTTGGTGAACTGGGTCGTACCAGAATAAGTTCGATGATGGTCGCCTGCCTGGGCGGCCATCCGCTTTTACCTTCGCTATCTCCCCTGCTTGCTCCTCATTTTGCCCCGATTTTTTACCGATCCCCATCACAACCGCAAAATAACTGTTTGCTTATTTTAACTTTCGATTAGATGATGATTATCGAAAGATAACGTAATTAAAGAAAACAGGAGGCAGGCGGTGTACATCATTTCGACCAACAATATGCTGCAAAAGGCACAACAACAGGGCTATGCCGTACCAGCCTTCAACATTCATAACCTGGAAACCATGCAGGTGGTGGCTGAAACCGCCGCGCACCTGCGCTCGCCGGTGATCCTGGCCGGTACGCCCGGCACCTATCTCTATGCGGGAACGGCTAACGTGGTCGCCATTGTCAAACAGTTGGCCGCCGAATACCGCATCCCGCTGGCGGTGCATCTGGATCACCATGAAACCCTGCAAGATATTCAAACTAAAGTACATGCAGGGATCCGCTCGGCCATGATTGATGGCTCGCACCTGCCCTTTGCGGAAAATGTTGCCCTGGTGCGGCAGGTGACCGAGTTTTGCCATCGTTATGATGTCAGCGTTGAGGCAGAGCTGGGGCGGCTTGGGGGCGTTGAGGATGGCATCAGCGTTGATGCCAGGGATGCCCGCTATACCTCGCCGCAGCAGGCCGAGGAGTTTGTGCGTTCCACCGGCATCGATTCACTGGCGGTGGCGATTGGTACGGCACATGGGCTTTATCAGGGCAAGCCAGAGTTGGATTTCACCCGCCTTGGGCAGATCCGCGATAAGGTCAGCGTGCCATTGGTGCTACATGGTGCGTCGGGTTTGCCAGACGCTGATATTCAGCAGGCGATTCGGCTGGGGGTCTGCAAGGTGAACGTGGCGACGGAGCTGAAAATCGCCTTTTCAGATGCGTTGAAGCAACATCTGGCGGAGCATCCGCAGGCTAACGATCCGCGCCACTATATGCAGCCCGCCAAGCTGGCCATGCAGCAGGTGGTGCAAAAGGTGATTCAGGTTTGTGGCTGTGAAGGCAGGCTGTGACGTATGCCAGCATGATAATGGCCCCTCACCCTAACCCTCTCCCACAGGGAGAGGGGACAGTTCGTGCTACAGATTAGCCCTCGCATACCACCTCACCAACTCCCACAAAAAAGAGCAATTGAGCGGCCCAACAATGTCCTTCATTCCCAATCGCAACGCAGGACCCTCTCCCGTAGGGAGAGAGTTGGAGTGAGGGGCATCCTCTCGTCACAATAACCGCTTTCACTTGATTGCGTATGCCGCTCCCTCTTGTTGCCAACCATCTGTAATTAACTGATTTTAAATAACTAAATCCCCGCCATTGGTTAACTTGCCCCTTAACACTGAAAGCACCGGCACGGAAAAATAGCAGTAAAGTTTTCGATCTTGATCACGAATAATAGAAAAGTGCATTGCTAACCTTTCGAAACATTACGATTATATTCGTAAGAAAACGGAGGGTAGAATGAAAAATATCATCGCACGACATAAAGCAGGGGAGCCGATCGGGATCTGTTCTGTCTGTTCGGCACACCCATTAGTCATTGAAGCCGCATTACGCCTGGATCTGCACAGCGATCGCCAGGTGCTGATCGAGGCCACATCCAACCAGGTTAATCAGTTTGGCGGTTACACCGGCATGAAACCGGCGGATTTCCGGCAGTTTGTCTGCGATATTGCGGCAACCGTCGGCTTTCCGCTCTCCCGGCTGCTGTTAGGGGGCGACCATCTAGGCCCGAACTGTTGGCAAAATGAACCCGCCGCCAGCGCAATGGCGAAAGCGGAAGTGTTGATCGCCGACTACGTCACCGCCGGATTCAGCAAGATCCATCTGGATGCGTCCATGTCCTGCGCCGACGATCCGACCCCGTTAGATCCCCACGTGGTGGCAGAACGCGCCGCCCGCCTGTGTCAGGTCGCCGAACGGGTCGCTACCCCAGAGCAAAAACAGCAGCTGACCTATGTGATTGGGACCGAGGTGCCAGTTCCTGGAGGAGAATCTTCCGCCATTGGCAGCGTACATATCACTCACGCGACGGATGCCGCCGCCACGCTGGAAACTCACTATCAGGCTTTCCGCCAGGCCGGGTTGGCAGCGGCGATCCCGAGGATCATCGCCGTAGTAGTGCAGCCAGGAGTGGAGTTCGACCATTCACAGGTGATCGCTTACCAACCACAGCTAGCCCGCGAGCTCTCCCAGTTTATTACCACCACGCCGCTGGTCTATGAGGCGCACTCTACCGATTACCAAACGCGTGAAGCCTATCAGCAGCTGGTGCGCGATCACTTCGCCATTCTCAAAGTTGGCCCGGCCCTGACGTTCGCCCTGCGCGAAGCGGTGTTTGCTCTGGCCAATATCGAACAGGCCCTGATTGCCCCGGAAAAACGTAGCCAGATCCTGGCGGTGATTGATGCCGTCATGCTCGACGAACCGGATTACTGGAAAAAGTATTATCACCCGACGTTCAGCCGCTCGCTGATCGACCTGCATTTCAGCCTGTCGGACCGTATCCGCTACTACTGGCCCCACCCGCGTATTGCCCAAAGTATGACGACGCTGCTCAATAACCTCGACCAGCAAGAGATCCCCGCTGGCCTGCTGAGCCAATACTTCCCGCTGCAATATCAGCGCGTGATGGAACGCAAGCTGGCGAAACAGCCCCACGCACTGATGATCGACAAAATTCAGGATGTGCTGCGCGCTTATCGCTTCGGTTGTACCCCCACAGAGCAAGCCAAAAACGCCGAGGAGATGGCCCATGCATAACAGCCAACTGTTCGTTCGCACTGGCATCAGCTTTGCCGACGCGCAGCAGGCGCTGGAGCACATTGGCGTCACCATGCTCAACGCCGGGGTCGTTCACAACAGCTACCCGCAGGCATTGCTGGTGCGTGAGAGTGCTTATCCCACCGGCATCGCCCTTGAGCAGCACGCGGTCGCCATCCCCCATTGTGAAGCGGAGCATGCACGTGCCCCGGCTATTTATCTGATCCGCCCTGACCAGGCCGTGCCCTTCGCTCAGGCGGATGATGACGGCACGGTCGACGTTGCCCTGATTATCGCGCTGATCGTCACCGACCCGGCAGCGCAGTTGGTTTTACTGCGCACGCTGTTTGGCCAGTTGCAGCACCCCGAGTTTATCGCTGCACTTCTGACCGCCCCCGAGGACCAATTGGGCGAAATTTTTGCCCAGCGGGTTTTCACTTCGCCCTCCCGACCACAACAAAAAACAGAATATGAAGGAGCCACACTGTGAAACGTAAAATTATCGTTGCCTGCGGCGGTGCCGTTGCCACCTCGACCATGGCCGCAGAAGAGATCAAAGAGCTGTGCGCGGAGCACAACATCGAGCTGGACTTGGTGCAGTGCCGCGTGACCGAGATTGAAACCTATATGGACGACGCCGATCTGATCTGCACCACCGCCCGCGTCGACCGCCAGTTTGGCGATATACCGTTGGTGCACGGCATGCCGTTTATTTCCGGTGTCGGCATCGAGGCGCTGAAACAAAAAATACTGACCATTCTGACGGAGTAGCCCATGTTTACCGACATCATGCGTTATATCCTCGATCTCGGCCCTACAGTGATGCTGCCTATCGTGATCATCATCTTCTCGCTGATTTTAGGGATGAAATTAGGGGATTCATTTAAATCCGGCATTCATATCGGCATCGGCTTTGTCGGTATCGGGCTGGTTATCGGCCTGATGCTGGACTCGATCGGCCCGGCGGCAAAATCGATGGCCGAGCAGTTCCAGATCAACCTGCACGTGGTGGATATCGGTTGGCCAGGCTCATCACCGATGACCTGGGCCTCGCAGATTGCCCTGATCGCCATCCCGGTAGCGATTGCGGTCAACATCGTGATGTTGCTGACGCGTATGACCCGAGTGGTTAACGTGGATATCTGGAACATCTGGCACATGACCTTTACCGGTGCCATGGTGCATCTGGCTACCGGTTCATACTGGCTGGGTATGCTGGGCGTGGTGGTGCATGCCGCCTTCGTCTACAAGCTGGGGGACTGGTTCGCCAAAGACACCCGCGACTTCTTCGGGCTGGAAGGGATTGCCATTCCGCACGGCACCTCCGCCTATATGGGGCCGATCGCCGTGCTGGTGGACACCATTATCGAGAAGATCCCCGGCCTGAACCGCATTCACTTCAGCGCAGACGACGTACAGAAACGCTTTGGCCCATTCGGCGAGCCGGTGACCGTCGGCTTTGTGATGGGGCTGATTATCGGTGCGTTGGCCGGTTATGACCTGAAGGGCATTCTGCAACTGGCGGTGAAAACCGCTGCCGTGATGCTGCTGATGCCACGGGTGATCAAACCGATCATGGATGGCCTGACGCCCATCGCCAAGCATGCCCGTAAACGCCTGCAAGCACGCTTTGGTGGCCAGGAGTTCCTTATCGGCCTCGACCCGGCGCTGCTGCTGGGCCATACCGCCGTGGTCTCCGCCAGCCTGATCTTTATCCCGCTGACCATTCTGATCGCCGTGATCGTCCCAGGTAACCAGGTGCTGCCGTTTGGCGATCTGGCAACCATCGGCTTCTTTGTGGCCCTCGCCGTGGCGGTGCATCAGGGCAACCTGTTCCGCACGCTGATCTCGGGTTTTATCATCATGAGCATCACACTGTGGATCGCCACCCAAACCATCGGGCTGCATACCCAACTGGCTGCCAATGCTGGTGCGCTGAAAGCGGGCGGCGTGGTGGCCTCGATGGACCAAGGCGGCTCACCGATCACCTACCTGCTGATCCAACTGCTCACCTGGCAAAACGTGGTGGGCCTGGTGGTTATCGGCGTCATTTACGCCATTGGGGTGTTCCTCACCTGGCGCCGTGCCCGTCAATTTGCCCAGGCTGAAGCCACCGCCAAGCAACAGGCCAGCCAAAGCCTCAACGCCATGTCCTAATCCTTCGGGGGAGCCCGCCTCCCCCAATCTATTCTCTACGGAGTTCAAGTTATGCAATCAGTCGTGATCCACACGGAGGGAGAAGTGCGCGTTGAAGAACGCCCCGCCCCTGCTATTGAGGCCGCCGATGAGGTGTTGGTTCAGGTGGCGTATTCCGGGCTATGCGGTTCGGATATCCCCCGCATCTTCGCCAAAGGCGCGCATTTCTACCCGATTACCCTGGGGCATGAGTTCAGTGGCCGGGTCGTGGCCTGTGGCGAGCGGGTTACCGATCTGCAACAGCATGATGCCGTGGCCTGCGTCCCTTTATTACCGTGCTTTAACTGCCCGGAATGCCAGCGCCATTACTATTCGCTGTGCAAGCATTACCAGTTCGTCGGTTCACGCAGCCACGGTGGCAACGCCGAGTTTATCGTGGTCAAACGCGCCAATCTGGTGAAATTGCCTGCCAACGTCAGCTTATTGCAGGGGGCGTTTATTGAGCCCATCACCGTCGGCCTGCATGCCATTCAGTTGGCTGGGGGCTGCCAGGGCAAAGAGGTGATCATCATTGGTGCCGGCACCATCGGCCAACTGGCGATCCAATGTGCCCGCGCGATGGGCGCACGCAGCGTCACGGCGATCGATATCAATGATGACCGGCTCAAGCTGGCACGGCAGATCGGTGCAGAAAACGCGTTTAACAGCGCGGAACTTAGCCCCTCCGAGATAGCCGAACGCTTGCAGGAAAAGCGCTTTGATCAGTTGATTCTGGAAACCGCTGGCACGCCACAAACGGTCGGACTGGCGCTAGATATCGCCGGGCCACGGGCACAAATCGCGCTAGTAGGGACGCTTCATAAGGACCTCCATCTGTCTTACAGCACTTTCAGTCAGATCCTGCGCAAGGAGCTGACGCTGCTGGGCAGTTGGATGAACTATTCGGCCCCGTGGCCAGGGGAAGAATGGCAACAGGCCATGAAGCTGTTCCAATCGGCGGATCTGGCTCTGGAGCCGTTGATTGCCAGCATCGATCGCCCGCAGCAATACGCCGCCAGCGTTGCAGCCCTGGCCGGTAAGCCGATGCAGGGAAAAATCATGCTCAAGCTTGGCGAAAGGTGATATTTAGCCAATGGCTGTCCTGGTGCAGCCATTATTTTGCCTCAAATCCCATCTCCTTGATCTTTATGCTCCCCTTTCATATCCCTTTCGCATAAAATAAAAGCAAAACATTTCGATAGGTCAGGATGATGAACTCTTTTGAAAGACGAAATAAAATTGTCGACCTGGTTCAGCAGAACGGCAGCATCTTGGTTAGCGATCTTTCGAATTCCTTCGGAATTTCTGAGGTTACCATCCGCGCTGACCTGCGCCTGCTGGAAGAAAAAGGTCTGCTGATCCGCTTCCACGGCGGTGCAGCCAGGCCGGGCAGCCAGTTGGAGCAGGAGGCCGAGGTGCCGAAAACCACCGGAGAGGTCATCCTGGAGGAACGCTACCAGCTGGCTAAAGACCCGAAAAAGCGCATTGCCTTAAAGGCAGCAGCCATGGTCAATCCCGGCGATACGGTGATCCTCGACAGCGGCAGCACCACCATGCTGATCGCCGAAGAGCTGGTGAAGATGGGCAATATCACGGTGATCACCAATAACCTGCCCGCTGCCTTTGCGCTTTCCGACAATAAAGACATCACGCTAGTGCTGTGTGGTGGCACGCTGCGCCATAAGACCCGCTCCATGCACGGCTCCATCGCGGAGCTCTCCCTACAGGGCATTGCCGGTGACGTGATGTTCGTCGGGGCCGACGGATTGGACGCCACCAACGGCATCACCACCTTTAATGAAGGCTACTCGATCAGCGGCGTGATGGCTCAGGCAGCCAAGCGCGTGGTCGCGGTGGTCGATTCCACCAAGTTCGGCCGCAGGGGGTTCAACCTGGTGCTGTCGATGAGCCAGATTGACATGATCATTACCGATACCGGCATCAGCAGTGCCGATCGCCAAGCGCTCGATCGGGCAAAACCCGAACTGGTTATCGTGTAAAATCAACCGGGCAGAGGATCAAGCCTCTGCCTATTACAGCCATCGACGCAATCTTTGCGACAACCCCCAGTCAGGCGTTAAACTCTTACCCTTCTCGAATCACACAACTCATGGAAAACCCAGATGACGAAACATTACGATTATCTAGCAATTGGCGGCGGTAGCGGCGGTATCGCATCGATCAACCGGGCAGCCATGTATGGCCAGAAATGCGCACTGATTGAAGCCAAAGAGCTTGGCGGCACCTGCGTTAACGTGGGTTGTGTCCCGAAAAAAGTCATGTGGCATGCGGCGCAGATCGCCGAGGCCATTCACCAGTACGGCCCGGATTACGGCTTCGATACCACCGTCAACGCCTTTGACTGGAAACGCCTGATCGCCAACCGTACTGCCTACATCGATCGCATTCATACTTCCTACGACAACGTGCTGGGCAAAAACAAGGTCGACGTGATCAAAGGTTTTGCCCGCTTTATTGACGCACATACCGTGGAAGTCAACGGTGAGAAAATCACCGCCGACCATATTCTGATCGCTACCGGTGGCCGCCCGAGCCATCCGTCGATCCCTGGTGCCGAATACGGCATCGACTCCGACGGCTTCTTTGAGCTGGATGCCATGCCAAAACGCGTGGCAGTGGTAGGTGCTGGCTACATCGCGGTAGAAATTGCCGGCGTGATGAACGCGCTGGGAGCGGAAACGCATCTGTTCGTGCGGAAACACGCCCCGCTGCGTACCTTCGATCCGATGATTGTAGAAACCCTGGTTGAGGTGATGAACACCGAAGGGCCAACCCTGCACACCGGATCCATTCCAAAATCCATCGTCAAAAACGCCGACGGCAGCCTGACGCTGGCGTTGGAAAACGGCAAAGAGTTCACCGTGGACAGCCTGGTCTGGGCCATCGGCCGCGAACCAGCGACCGATAATCTGAACCTGGCAGTGACCGGCGTGAAAACCAATGCCAAAGGTTACATCGAAGTCGACAAATTCCAGAACACCAACGTGAAAGGCATCTACGCGGTAGGTGACAACACTGGTGCTGTGGAGCTGACCCCGGTTGCCGTCGCCGCTGGCCGTCGCCTGTCCGAGCGCCTGTTCAACAACAAGCCGGACGAACATCTGGATTACAGCAACATCGCCACCGTGGTGTTCAGCCACCCGCCAATTGGCACCATTGGCCTGACCGAACCGCAGGCGAAAGAACAGTTTGGCGAGGACAAAGTGAAGGTTTATAAGTCCTCTTTCACCGCCATGTACAGCGCCGTGACTCAGCATCGCCAGCCGTGCCGCATGAAGCTGGTGTGTGTGGGTGAAGAAGAGAAGATCGTTGGCCTGCACGGGATTGGCTTTGGTATGGATGAAATCCTGCAGGGCTTCGCCGTGGCAATCAAGATGGGCGCGACCAAGAAAGACTTCGACAACACCGTGGCGATCCACCCAACCGCAGCGGAAGAGTTCGTGACTATGCGGTAATGGTGCATTCCTAACTTTAAAACCGACTGTAAAAGGTCGGTTTTTGCTTTTATTCAGCTTATAAATGCTGATTTAGGCAAATGAATATCCCCGTCTTAGTGTTTATATCACTTCAAAATTAACATTCATTAAGATAAATCGTTCGTTTAAATATAACTTCTTAAATATCACCTCAACGAGTTGCTGATTTTCGAGCACTATCGCTCCCAGCACGCCTATAATCACCGCGTAGTTATATGCAGTATCTCGTTTGGCGAGGCTCCTATACAAACACAGGTTACTGATCTGACGACATCGAGAGATGCCCAAGGTTAAGACAGGCTTTATCGGATTAAGGTTCAGCCCAAGGTAACTTCTGAAATTTTTCAGATACGTTGTATAGTGCTAAAACCTGGACGCGGAGATAGGCTTTCTGCACTCCCCCTCTTTGGTTTACTCCCCTATGCGATGCACTGTTGAAGTTTAAACAGCAATAGGGTCAATCACTTCCAGACCCCTCAGCGATGACCGCTACCGCGCCAGCAGCACAGGCGGGTCGGTCAGCCATTGCCAACTCTTTGAACGCTGACTTTTCACCACCGCAGGTTCCATGACGGTGAATGAAGCCAGAGACTACGTTGCACACTTACTTTTAACCACAGAGGTCGTTATCGATTACAGTTAACCGAGGATAAAATTATGGGAAATATGATGTTTTTTATGGGATTTTTGTTTTTCATCAGCTCATTGGGGCTGATCGCAGCCTATCTGAGCACAAAGTGGGATGATTAATGAACGAAAAGGATCCGCCTAGCATCATCCTCCCCGTAGCCTCATCAATCATTGCGGGGAGGATGAATAACCGTAATAAACTGACGGTATTTACCGCGCGTGATAATAATGATGATTTTTATTCTTGGGTTGCTGTACGCTATTTTTATGATCTCGGCAGGTATTAATGAGATTTATTTACACTCCACCGGTCAAACTGCATTTCTTTCCTGTTTATTGCTGACAGCTACCGCAAGTTTACTGCTCGTCGCTTTTGTCTGGCAATGCTCCGTAAAAACCAAACGCTGATTTTTTTAATTCAACCATGAGCTGTGCTATGCAAAATCAAAAACAGGCCGTCGCCCGAAACTCGATGATTATCAGCGGATTGTTGGCGTTAGGTAAATTTATCGCAGGTATATTTACCGGCAGTATTGGCCTGATATCCGAAGGTATCCATTCATTTACCGATTTTATTGCCACCAGCATCACCTGGTGGGCGGTGAGTGTCAGCGATAAGCCTGCTGATGATGACCATCACTTCGGCCATGGCAAGGTTGAGAATCTGGCAGCACTGTTTGAGGTACTCCTCTTGTTGGCGGCCGGCGGTTGGATCGTCTTTGAAGCCGTGAGCAGCCTGATAGGTGAGGCAAACCAGATTGTGGCGGCACCGATAGTCATCGCAGTGCTGTTAGTGTCTATTGTGGTTGATTTCTTCCGTGTCCGGGCCTTGAACCGCGTGGCCAAAGCCACCAACAGCGCGGCTCTGGAGGCCGATGCTCTGCATTTCTTCTCCGATATGTTGTCTTCTGGCGTGGTGCTGTTGGGCATGGTTTTTGTGCTATTTGGTTTTGCCCGTGCGGATGCGCTGGCAGCACTGATCGTCGCCTGCTTTATCCTGACTGCCGCCTTGAAGCTAGGGAAACGCTCCTTTGATTCCCTGATTGATACTGCACCGGCTGGCACGCGGGAAGATATCGCTACCCTGCTTAACGATTTCCCAGCGGTGTTGTCTACGAAGAATATTCGCCTGCGCAGTGGCGGAGCCACGCTGTTTATCGAAGTAAGCGTCGGGGTATGCCGGACGCTACCGCTTGAACGCATCAACGCATTGAAACAGGCCGTTACCGCTAAAATTGCACAACAATACGCCAACTCGGAAGTGAGGGTGATTGCCATCCCTCAAGCCAGAAGTGATGAAGATCTGGCAACCCGTATTCGCATGTTGGCCGCTAACCATGGGGCGGTGGTGCAGAATCTCTCGCTACAACAATTGGCTGATCGTGTGGCGATCGGTATGGATCTGCTGGTTCCGGCCAATGCCAGCGTAGAGCAGGCGCATGATATTGCCAGCCAGGTAGAGGAGGCTCTACGCCAGACGTTGGGCGAAAATACGGAGATCGAAACCCACCTGGAGCCCCAGATGCTGGATTGGCTAACTAGCCAGGATGTGGAACAGGGCGAACTGGCGAAAATTGAACAAGCGTTGACGGCTTCGGCGCAAAAGAACGGATTGGTTCAAGATATCCATGATATCCGAGCGCGGGAAACACCGCAGGGTGTGATTGTGAATTTTCACTGTCGGGCCCTTCCGGCCTTGCCGATTTCTGCGGTGCACGATGCGGTGGACCATATTGAACGGCAATTGAGAATGCAATTCCCGCTGGTATCGCGGGTGGCTGGGCATGTTGAACCGCTGTGATCCTGCACAACGGAATGAAAGATAAGGTGAAGGCCTATAAATCGACCTTCAGCGCCGTGACTCAGCACCGCCAGCCGTGCCGCATGAAGCTGGTGTGTGGGTAAAGAAGGAAAATCGTCGGCCTGCACGGGATTGGCTTTGGCATGGATGAAATCCTGCAGGGCTTCGCCTTGGCAATTATAATGGGCGCGACCAAGAGAGACTTCGACAATACCGTGGCAATCCATCCAACTGCAGTGGAAGAGTTTGTTACTATGACACGTTAGTGTAAAAAACCCACCTTCACACCTTTTCTACTTTCTACAATGACCTTCTCCTTTATAAAAATAGACTCTCCCACCCAAGTACAGGTTGTTAAACCCTTTCGACTACAGTACTTTTCTCACACAAGAGTACCAGTAGATTAACGTTTAAATGGTGAATCAAATGCACCACTGGAAGTAAAAACAGGCTGCTGAAAAACTCCATTTATAGAAGAAGTATCGATGGATTCTACTGATATATTTTCTTCACTCGCCTGCTCATCGGCCTCAGCCATATAGTCAAAAATGACCTGAGAATCGGGAACATCTTCTTTCAGGCGGCTGATAAATTCAGATAGTAAGGGTTCAGCGAAAGTGTATAACCACGCTCAAGGAGTAAATCCTCTATGTAGTAGCTATGTCAGCGGATTGAGCCACGACATCTAGGGTTTGCTGGAGCAGAGTGCCACGTTGCTGGAAAGAGCAGACATCGGAAGCCCTGATCTCCGAAAGGGAAAACAGGGGCACATCACTGACGATCCTCTGCAAGGTAAAGCCGCCATCCAGTTACCAGGGCAATCTGTCACGGTCAGAAAGATGAAATAAGAAAGCGTTACACCGATGGTCAGTAAGATCAGTTGGGGGCGCTGGGGCTGGTCACTAATGCAGTCGTGTTATGGAACACTATTTATATGCAGACAGCCCTGGGGCATCTTCGAGCGCAAGGCGATGCTGCATTTTGCTTGCAGCATCATTGTCTGAAATAAAATCCTTTTGGGATAGGCTGTTAGCAAGGCATTATTGGATGGCTTGCTAATAATAATTTATGGTGAATACAACCTTGCTGTCTGCCTTGCCCGGTGTCACATTGTTCTCTGTTTTGATGTATCTGGCTACCAAAGGAATCGTCAGGCTGGTACTGGTACTATTGCTAACGGCGATCTTCTGCTCATTGCCGAGATTGAACAGGGTGTTGCTAGCCTTGTTACCCGAAGCAAGCTGGATACCCACCCCGCTGGCCGTGTTGTTTGATGGCTCTAACTTGACGATGCCGTTGGCGGCGTTGATGTTGCCATATAATGCCGACAGCTTCAGCCCAATGGCATTACCGGTGTATTTTAACCCGGAAATCGCACCGGTTAAGTGCACGGTGTTGAAGGCATTATCGATATAACCGTAAAACCTTGGGCAGTTGGTCATCTTGATTGAGGCATCACGCCATTCGCTGGACCCTTTTGACTTTATGTCAAAGATATCCCAGGACCCAAGATCGAC